>CAZESH010000016.1:0-29550 GCA_964514665.1 uncultured Caryophanales bacterium | reverse complement strand
CTACTAAGGCCCGTAGCAGGCCGATCAGGAGATCGCATCGCTGACCATTGAGGCTCCGGAAGATGGAATCCTGACCGATATGCAGATTTCTGAAGGCATGACGGTGCATCAGGGCACAAAAGTCGGCGTCGTGCAGAATCTGGATCCGATCAAGCTGGAGGGGCAGATGACCGCTGCGCAAACCGCTTTGCTGAAAGGTGCGGATGAGCTGCCCTTTTACGTGCCGGGAACATCGATCAAAGCCAGCGGGAAAATTGTCTATGTTTCCAATGTAGCAAACGCGCAGACAGATAAATACGAGCTGGATCTGGAAGCGGTCAATCCAGGCATGAACTTGAAACCGGGGATGAAGGCACAGATCCAGTTGGGGAACAAGCAGGACCTCATGGCGTTGTCCGTGCCGACATACAGTATCGTCAAGGAAGACGGAAATGCTTACGTCTTCGTGTTGAACCACGATACGGTAGAAAAACGCAAAGTGCAGCTCGGAAGATTGAACGAGCCGATTCAAGAGATTGTCTCCGGCCTCAAAGAGGGGGAATTCGTGGTCGTGTCCGGTCAAAATCGCTTGAAGGACAAAGAAAAAGTCGGAATGGTCAATGTGCAAACTCAAAATAAAGCGGGGTGACAGGTATGATAAACCTGTGGAAAAAATATTGGGCTTCGATGATTCTTTCTGTATGCATGCTGGCAGTGGTGATGCCTTTAAAGGCAAATGCGGCCAACGTGCAGCAAATTCCGGACTACAGCCTGACGGATACGTTAACGGTTCAGGTGAAAAGCGTTCTGAACGAAGCGGGTTACGACGGGGTCCGCATCGGGGCGGTAGTTCGCCTATACAATAAAGGCGAAAGGGTTGAACGGGTTCCGGACTACCAGCTGCAAGTCAGAACAACGGATGGTGTCTCCTATTTGCTGCATCCCAGTACGGCAAATGCAAGCATTATCCAGCCGAAGGAGCAGCTAGAGCTGAGTTATATGCTGACGGTCAAGCGCATGGACAATATCACGCTGTCGAAGCTTGCCTGGGTGAAATGGAACAAGTCGGTGTATCCGAAACGCGCGGAGCCGGTTTTGACGGTTTCCGTTTCAGGTTTGGAATGGAAAGGAGATTCGTATGCTTCCAACTCGCTGGCGACGAAGATGTGGGGGGATCGCTTTGCAATTCCGGTTCTTTCCGGCGACTTGCAGTATAAGCCGGTTTATATGGTGAGGCAGAATACGGACCGCGGACCTGCCGCGCTTGTCGTGCTGCAGGTTGAAAACGGAAGTATGAAAAACCAATGGATTCCCGACTTTGTCCTTGATGCAAAGGCATACCGCAGTATATACAGGGGCCAGCGTGTGGAGCAGGGACCCATCATGCTTGAACCTGGCGAGAAGAAAGATATCCATTATGCCATACCCATGGACAACGGCATCGTACTGAGAAGTCTGAGGAGTTTAACGCTGCTCACTCCGGAACGCTTTGCGGAGGATGGGCAAACGATCGATTACAATATCGGACGCTTGAACATCGAAATTCCGGCGGATCGTCCCGTATCCGCTGCAGCGGATCAACCAGGCTCTTATGACTGGGGCAGTCCGATCCGGTTCAATTCGTTAAATAAACGGATTCCTTCCGACCTCGCCGTTTCCTTGGACAGCCTTCAAATGCATGAGGGCGACGGATACCGGGCAATCGTGGCCAGATTTAAGCTTCAGAACAATGGCCGAAGTCCGATTGCGCTTCCGGACTTTCAGGCGGAGCTTATGAATGACGTCAATAATGTCCATTACACGGGAACCCGGCAAACTGTCAAAGTTAACAGCCTGATTCCGAATATCGGCTATATGACCGAATATTATTTTATCGTACCGGAATCGGAAACGGGGGACGCATTGACGATGGAAATTCTCGATACCACTGCGGCCGCTCCCTACCAAATTCCGATTGCGTCCTTCCATACACAACTGTCAACCGCTGAGAATGACGGAACATTTTCTTTTTATCCGTTTAACATCGAACTGAAGGGCTGGGAGCTTCAATCCGATGTGAGTTTCGTCCAACAGAACGATACAATGCCGATGTCCAACAAGCTAAAACTGAACCTTGCGATTCAACGCCGGGGTATGGTGATCGCCGATCAGAACTTTTCCAAAATGGAAGTGGAGATGGTCGATAAAGAGGGGAACGTGGTCGGTACGCAAAGCGTTGATTTTACCGGGGAAAACGGGTTGGTCAGCGGTTATCGCACGATAGTCTTCCATTCCGAAGTTTACGCGGCTCCATTCACCGTGCGTATTTACGAAACGATCGATACGATTTTTGGGACAGCGAAGCGGCTGGTGAAGACATTGCAGCAATAAAGGGACTTTACAGCTGCAGCTATGTTCATTATAATAAACATAGAATTCATTTATAAGAACGATAAAGATCATAAACTTTTTAAGGAGGCACAGATATGGAAAAAGAAGCATGTGTGGAAATCAAAGTTTATGTGCGGCCCGAGGTGCTGAGTCATCAAGAAATTCGTTTTGAAACCGCCCAAAGCTGGAATCAGGTAAACAACTGTAACAATGGGGACGACAGCAGTCTGATTTTTCAAGGTCTCCATCATCATCGCCACTAGCACTAGTTCAGGAATCTGATTTTTCTAGGAGAAACGTTTCATGGATCAAATACATACGAGAATCGGAGAGCATACGATCCGGATTGAGAGCGATTCGGCTAAAATGCTGACGATGTTTGGCAGGAACTATCGTATTCTTGCTTTTGCTGATGGAAGCCCCGATATCTCGGTCCGTATCGAAGAGGGATACGGGGTTTCCTTTAAGGATTACCAAGTCGAGATTGTCAGAGAGCCGGAAAAAGTCTGCTTCCGCAGGGCGGATTACTTGATAGCGGCGGATTTGTCATTCAAGCGCGCCACCATTTCGGTCCATGACGACTTGGCGTTGAAACATGCCCTGATCAACCTGTACAGCTCCTATATCGTTCATCACGATTGGGGGCTTTTAATTCATTCCTCCTGTGTCGAAGACGAAGGCAAGGCGCATCTTTTTGCCGGTCATTCCGGAGCTGGCAAATCGACTGCGGCCAAATTGTCGTTTCCGCGCGAGCTGCTTTCCGATGAGGCGACGATTGTGCGGATCACATCCGGTGAGGCGGCCGTATTCAATTCTCCCTTTCGCAGCGAGCTGGAGGCAAAAGCGGAAGTGAAGGGATGGGGCAGGCCGCTAGCAAGCATCCAGATCCTGAATCAGTCCCTCGACAATCAAAGGACGAGGCTGGCCAAAAGCGATGGATTGCTGCGCATGATGGATAAAGTTTTTTATTGGCCGCACAGTCCGCAGGAAGCGGGGAAAATTTTGGTGCTGTTAAAAGGGTTGGCCGCCGCCGTGCCGATTTATGAGCTTCACTTTCAAAAAAACAATTCGTTTTGGGAGCTGATATCATGACGGTCCAATATGTCAGGAAAGCTAGCCTCGAGACCGTGGAGCTTGACGGGGAATCGATCATTCTCAATACGGAACTTTATACCGTAACCAAATTAAACGGACTGGGAGGATTTTGCTGGGCGCTGCTTGATAAAATCCAGACGGTCAAAACCCTCGTTGCGGCGATAAGCGAGTCCTTTGAAGCGGTGGATGAATCAGTGGAACAGGATGTCGAGCATTTTTTGGCGGAATTAACGCGCTGCGGACTGATAGAATATGCCGTCTGACAGGGAAAACGCGCAGATGGTTGCCCATGTTATGCAAGTCAAAGGGTGGATCGATCTTCCGGCCAGGGGCAGCAGCATGTTTCCTCTAATCCGCCAGAATGACGTTTGCCGGTTTATCCCATGCCAGGCTGAAGAGTTGAAAAAAGGAGACATCGGCTTGTTCCACGATTCGGCAGCAGGAATCGTCGCCCACCGCTTTTATCGATCGATCCCGCTTGACGACAAGCTGCATTATCTCTTCAAGGGCGATGCGAATGCAGCATTCGATCCGCCGATCGGTCAAGAGCAGCTGCTTGGCAAGCTGGTTTATATTCGCAAGCACAAAGCGAATATCGGCATGGACCGGGCGGTCCCCATCTGCTGGGGCAAGGCCGTCGTGTCGTTTCCCGTGCTGTCGCGGGCATTAAGAGGGTATTTGATCCGCAAAGAGCAAGCTTCCAGGCGATTGTTCGGAGTGTTCAAATGAAGCAGCGCTATTTATCCTTCCAAGACATCCGGGCTGCCTTTGGTCTGCTCAAGCCCTATATCCGGCGGCAGTGGAAAGCTTATTCGGCGCTCTTTTTGCTGATGTGGGCGGATATCGCCTTGACTTTGGCATTTGCCTGGTTTTTCGGAGCTGTTACCGATGCTGCCGTTCACAGCCAATTTTCAAGTTTAAAACAATGGGTCCCGCTGGGAGTTCTTCTCCTTGTCATCAGTACCTTTTCCTCCTATTTCAACGTTTATTTTCGGACAAAAGCGGCTAGCGGAGTCAAAAGGGACCTGGAAACGGATCTGTTCAGGCATTTGCTGCGGCTTCCCGTTCCGCACGTTGCCAAGCTTCGCTCGGGAGAGGTGCTCTCCTGCTTTACAAATGATCTTCATGCCATTGACGGGGCGATCGGAAGCCATTTGCTTGAGCTCGTCAGGCTGCCGTTGATTTATACGGCCGTGTTTATTTATCTGTTTCATATCAATCAGGGATTATCGTTGCTCAGTCTTTGCATGACACCTGTCGCGCTGTTCACGGGAGCTGTTTTTGGCCTGCTGCTTAAGCGCAACAGCCGTCTGATCCAAAACCTGCTGGGCGAGATGAACACTCTGCTGCATGAGACACTGCAAGGCTTCCCTGTCATTCGTTCTTTCACGATCGAGAAGCTGCTGTTCCGCAAATATGCGGCGCAAAATCGGGAGCTGCTTGCTTTGGAATTAAGCAATGCCAGATTGAGCGGTCTTTTTCAATCGGGTGCCGGCGTTGTCGGTTCGATCACATTTTTGGTCAGTCTTTGCTTCGGAGCCTACTACATTTCTGCCGGTGTTATCACGGTCGGCGCCTTACTGACTTACTTAAATCTGGTTCATCATTTGGTCTATCCTTTGACGGGGCTTGCAGGGCTTTGGGCCGGTTTTCAAAGGTCGGCCGCCGCTGTCGAAAGGCTTTCCGAATTTTTCGTCGAGCCGCCCGAATCCGCAGAACTGCCGGGTTACCAATCCCCCAAGCCACTGCTTAAATCCATTCATTTTAACAACATCAGCTTCGGCTATGAAGGACAGAAAAAGCTGTTCGACAATTTGCAGCTGCAGCTTCCGGCAGGAGGGACGATTGCCGTGGTCGGTCAGAGCGGTGCGGGCAAAACGACTTTGTTTCATTTGCTGCAGGGCTTTCTCAAACCGCAATCCGGCAGCATTCTGCTCGACGGAATCCCGATCGAACGCCTTTCCGTTTCCGAACTCAGAAGCTGCTTTGCCCCGGTTCCCCAAGAAACCTTTCTGTTTGACGGAACGATCCGGGAGAACCTGATGCTTGCACGTCCGAATGTGACGGAGATGGATATGATTGCGGCCGCCAAGCAGGCCGATATCCACGCTTTCATCATGTCGCTGCCGGATCGCTATGATACCGGAATCGGGGAAATGGGCTTTCGCTTGTCCGGAGGACAAAAACAGCGGATGGCCATCGCCCGCGCCTTGTTGAAGGATGCCCCGATCCTGCTGCTGGATGAGGCCACTTCCGCTCTTGACGGGGAAACGGAGTATCAAGTACAGGAAGCAATGGAGCGGCTAAAGCGCGGACGCACGACGCTGATTATCGCTCATCGCTTATCAACCGTCCGGCATGCGGATTTGATCGTCGTGCTGGATCAAGGCAAAATCGTGCAAACAGGCAGCCATGAAGCCCTCATCGCCATGGACGGTTTGTATGGCAGGCTGAACCGCATGCAGTTTTTTGCCGGAAAGGAGGAGCGATCCACGATTGATCATCAAGCTTATTCGAGCTTTGTATGACCCTGGCGTGCCGATCCCGGATGAACCGAAATTTTATGAGCAGGCCATAGACGATGCAGAATTTTTCGCGATTTGCCCGCAAATCTATTGGCTGTTGAAGCAAGGGGGGCAGCTGGATAAAACGCCTGGCTTTTTCCGTAAGCGTTTGGAACAAAAATATACGGAAGTGCTGTTCTTGAATTTGTTTCTCAAAAACCAACTGGCACAAATTCTCGATCAATTCGAGCAGGCGGGAGTTCAGGCGATTCCACTTAAAGGCACGTGGTTTGCCGAAGCCTATTTCGGGCATATCGGCGCCAGAGCGGCGTCCGATATCGATATTCTGATTCGAATCGATGATTTGCAAAAAGCCGCTGAAATTGTGGAATTACTAGGCTATTTTGGGAAGTCGGAGTCGATGCCCGCTCATTTCCATCGCAGCTTCAGCAAGCCGATTCCGAATTCCCCAATCCCTTTAACTGTAGAATTGCACTGGGATCTGCTGAAGGCACATACCTCGGATTTGGACATCGAAGCGTTTTGGAATGAGGCAAAGCCCGTAAAATTTTGCCGCCATATCAAGGAATTATCGGGATACCATACTTTTTACATGATTTGTCTTCACGGGTGGCGGCATAATTTGAATTCACTAAAGTATTTTATCGATATGCTGCAAATGATTCATGTCATAAAGGATCGATTGGAATATTCGACTTTGTTTAAGGACGCGGCGGCACACAAAACGTTGAAGCGGATCGTCTGGACTTTGTCGGTTGTGTATCGGGTTTTTCCGCACCTGACAAAGGTAAACAAGCTTCCGTTCAGAAAAAAGTCCCGTTTGCATTGGGAGTATCAAGCGATCAGAGATACGAACTATAAGCACTACAAGCAATATTTGAATATCCTCTATTCCCAGTATTTGATTTTCGATTCGATCAAGCATGGTCTTCCGGGCCTTTTCAGTTGGATGCTGCCTTCCAGATTGGAACTGGATTTGGAAATGGGAACAAGCGGCGGAAGGGATCCGCTTTGGATGGGTTATTTGAAGCTATACATAAACAGGTGCACCCACGTTGCACAAACGTTGATCCAGCAAAGAAAATAAAGTTATGGCAGAAGCTTTCGGGAGGTTATTGACAGCAATGAAGCGAGATGGTATCCTAAGATTGTTCTCAATATAGAACAAATAAAGATGGGCAATTGTATATTTAAACGTATCCTTATATTTATTTCGATGAATAATCGTACCCTGTTGTTCTTTAAAAAGAACATCGAATATACATACAGATGCAGAGCTGCCTGCACGGCTGGAGGAAGAGATGAGCGCAATTTCCGGAATCTTACATTTTAATGAGGAGCCAGTAGCTGTCGAACACAGCAGGGGAATCATGAGGGACCTGCAGAAATATCCCGCCGACGATGTTCAGGCCTGGCATGACGGGCCGGTCTTTCTGGGCTGCCATGCGCAATGGATTACACCGGAGTCGGTCGGCGAACAGCTCCCTTACTACGATTCGGAAAGAAAACTGGCGATTACGGCGGATGCGATCATCGATAACCGTCCGGAACTGTTTGATCTGCTGCAGGTGGAGCATGGACGAAGAGCCAAAATCACGGACAGCGAATTGATCCTGCTGGCATATCGAAAGTGGGAAGAAGATGCGCCCAAATACTTGGTCGGCGAATTTGCCTTCGTGATTTGGGACGAGAGAAAGCGCAAGCTTTTCGGCGCGCGGGATTTCTCCGGGGGCAGGACACTCTACTATTATCGGGATGCGAAACGATTCGTCTTTTGCACGACCATCCAGCCGTTGTTTTCCCTGCCGTATATTGAAAAGCGCTTGAATGAAGAGTGGCTGGCCGAGTTTTTGGCGATTCCCGGCATGCAGGATGCGGTGGATGATTTCTCATCCGTTTATCAGCGAATCGAACAAATTCCGCCATCCCATTCGATCCGTGTGCGGGAAGGGAATGTGGAATTCAGCAGATACTGCAACTTGACAGATGGGGCAAAGCTGCGTTTGAAGTCGGATAGGGAATATGAAGAAGCTTTCCAAGAGGTTTTCCGGCAAGCGGTGAATTCCCGCCTGCGCAGCCGTCTCGATGTCGGCGCCCAGTTAAGCGGAGGGTTGGATTCGGGTTCTGTAGCCAGCTTCGCTGCCAAGGAACTGCGGAATCAAAATAAAAAACTGCATACTTTCAGCTACATACCGGTTGAAGGCTTTATTGATTGGACTCCCAAAAGGAGAATCGCCGATGAACGTCCATTGATCCGTTCGACTGTCGATTTTGTCGGCAATATCGAGGCTCACTATTCCGATTTTGCGGATAAAAGCCCGTTAACCGAAATTGACAGTTTGCTGGAATCCTTTGAAATGCCTTACAAGTTCTTCGGAAATTCATTTTGGACAAAAGGCATATATGAAGAAGCGCATGCGCTTGGAATCGGAGTCCTGTTAAATGGAGCGAGGGGAAATTATACGATCTCATGGGGGCCGGCACTTGACTACTATGCCCGCCTCATGCGGAAGTGGAGATGGATCCGGCTTTACCGCGAGATCCGATTATACAGCAGAAACACCGGTGTGGGCAGAAAGCGGGTTCTTGCCAATGTCAGAAAAAAGGCATATCCCTCACCCACAGCGGATTTATCCGGGAATCATTCGTTTCCGTCCCTTATCCATCCGGATTTTGCGGCAAAAACCCGCATTTTTGAAAAGCTTAAAAAATCCGGCATCGATCCGGATTCCAATTTCGCGGATGCTTATGAAGGCAGAAAAAAACAATTCGAGCAGCTTTTCTTTTGGAGAATAAACGGAACGGTAGACACAAAGTTTTCTCTGAAATACGCATTGTGGCAGCGCGATCCGACAAACGATTTACGTGTGATCCGCTTCTGTTTATCCGTTCCTGAAGCGCAATTCGTGCAGCAAGGGATGGATCGGGCGCTTATTAGAAGGTCGACGCGCACGATTCTGCCGGATGAAATCAGACTGAATCAGCGCGTGCGGGGCATACAAGGAGCCGATGCGATTCATCGCATGTCTCCCGCGTGGCCGGCATTGGTGGAAGAGCTGCAGCAGATCGGCAAAGAATCTGCGGCTTTGGAATTTATTGACCCGCAGACGATTCGTACGGGAATTTCCAAGATGAAGGAAGGACCGCGGCCGGAATATGTGTTTGATCCGGAGTTTATAAATGTAATGCGCGGGTTGATTGTTCACCGCTTTATCAACAAGCATTGGAAGGAGGTGAGAACATGAAAAAAGATTGGCAAAAACCGATGCTGGAATCGCTTGATATCAGCATGACGATGGCAGGCCCTGGGCTTAGATACGTGGATCAATATCAAAATGATCCGGATCAACCTGATAATGACCATTACAGCTAATGTCAGAATCACAAGAAGTGGCGAAAAGAGCGGCTGCCCTTATACAAGTTAGTTGTATGAGGGCTCTCTTTTAAAAAAGTCAATTATTGTTGTGGAGTGAGAAAATGCTAGAAACGGCAAAGGATTACTTGTATGAAGCGTTCGGATTCAGGCTGTCTTGCGAAATTCCGTTTCCGGAATTGAATCTGCTGCCTTTGCGAAAGGAGCGGCCCGATATTGAGGTAAGCCTCGCTGATTTATCGGAATTCCGTTCCCGATTGGCTGAAGCTAACAAAAGGTTTATTGTCGATCCAAAACAGGTGGTTTTTCAGGTTGCCGACACAGCTACATTTCGTATTGTAGATGGGCACAAAATTTTTGTTTCTCCAATGCTGGGTGCGGATATCGATAAAATCAGGCTTTATATCCTGGGAACCTGCATGGGCGCCATTCTGATGCAAAGGAAGATCCTGCCGCTGCATGGCAGCGCTATAGCTATTGAGGGCAAAGCTTACGCTTTTATCGGGGATTCCGGAGCAGGCAAATCGACCTTGGCTTCCGTATTCCTGAATAGCGGCTGCCGTCTTCTCAGCGATGATGTGATCGCCGTCTCTTTGTCAGGGGAACAACGAATTCCGCTCGTTACACCTTCATATCCGCAGCAAAAATTGTGGCGGGAAAGCATGGATGTTTTCGGAATGCAGGTGGGCGATTACCGTCCGCTCTTCGAGCGCGAGAACAAATACGCCATCCCGGTATCCAATTATTCCAACGACTCGATGCCGCTGGCCGGACTGTTCGAGCTTGAGAGAACGAATCGCGATCACGTGAAGCTGCAGCCGATGCAGAAGCTTGAACGGCTTCCGATGTTGTATCGTCACACTTACCGCAATTTTCTTGTTTCGCGCATGGGGCTCGCCTCCTGGCATTTTGACGTCACGGCAGCCATTGCCGGTAATGTCGATTGTTTTCAGGTATCCCGCCCGGACAACGGATTTACCGCGGAACATCTCTCATCATTAATTCTTGAAGCAATCCATAAGAAAGGGTAGATGCGTGTTGAAGAAACAAGAGATAATACAAAAAATTGCAATGGCCGATGTCGTGGTTCAAGGAAAAGAAAGCATTGTCAGCGATATGAATGGTGATATGGTCATGCTAAATATACATACCGGTAAATATTATAATCTGGGAACAATTGGCGGCGAAATATGGAATGCCATCGGCACGCCGACTGTGGTAAGCGAGCTGATCCATCGGCTTGAGTGCGAGTATGACGTGGAACAAGCGGAATGCGAAGAGCAGGTTCTTTCTTATTTGCATCAGCTATTGTCAGAGGGCTTAATTGAGCTGGAACGCAAAGCGGTCGCCAATTAGAAAGCGTGGAGAATGATGATGCACAGTTTGAGGCGTTTAAAATTGCTGGTATCGCAGGAAAAACAAACACTGCTCCTGCTGCTTGAGGCGTATTATTATTTGGGCTATGCGCGGTTATTAATCCGCTCTATGCCGTTTTCGAAAATTGCCCCCAAGCTGGGCGAGTGCATGCAGGAAACACAACGGGATAAAAATCAAGCAGGCAGAATTGCATTGCGAAGAATATCTCATGCTATCGCTATCATGAGCCGTTATACGCCCTGGGAAAGCAAATGCCTTGTAAAAGCCATCGCCGCCATGAAAATGCTGGAAAGGCGACAGATGGAAAGCACGCTTTATCTGGGAACAGCCAAGGATGAAAACAGTAAAATGATCGCTCATGCCTGGCTGCGCAGCGGCCGGTTTTATGTAACCGGTGCTGAAGGAATGGAACGTTTTACAGTGGTAAGCAAATTTGCTAAAAAATTTAGCGGCTTTGAATAAGGAGAGTCCAATGAATCAGCAACCTTTCAAACTCGATTTATCCGGTTTTTCTTATGAATTAAGATTGCTGCTGGAACTCATGAGCATGGAAAATAACGGGGGCTGGACAAAGAACACCAGGGTTTCCTTTGAGGAGTTGGATTGGGACTTGTTTCTCCAATTGGCCCGGCATCATCGTGTTTACCCGTTCATTTATAAAGAGTTAGGCGGAGGAGATGCAGGAAAGATTCCGCAGAAAGTGATTCAAAGCCTGCACGGTCAATACTGCAGCAATACATTTCAAATGCTGCATTTAAGCTCGGAAATGGAGTTGGTGAACCGGTCGTTCATTCAGAATCAAATTCGCTTGTTGCTTTTGAAAGGTCCGGTGCTTGCTCATGAGCTTTATGGTGATATCTCACTCCGAACTTCAGGAGATTTGGATATCCTGATTTCGATACGTGATTTGGAAAAAGCAGGTCGACTCCTGACCGAGCTTGGCTATGTCAAAGACGATTATATTCAGACCGTACTGAATGACTGGAAATGGAGGCATCACCACATCACCTTTTTTAATCGGCAAAAAGGAGTCAAGCTGGAGGTTCATTGGAGGTTGAATCCGGGTCCATCCAAGGAACCGGGATTTAATGAATTGTGGGGGCGAAGAAGAACCAGTTCATTTTTAAACCATCCGATTGATCTTTTAGGGCGCGAGGATTTGTTTTTGTTTCTTGTCAGTCATGGCGCTCGCCACGGCTGGTCGCGGCTTCGCTGGCTGCTCGACATCGACAGGTTGACGCAAATGGAATTGGATTGGCCCATGCTGAGGCTTCTCCTGAAAAAAAACCAACTCTTGCATGTGGGCGGTCAGGCGCTTGTGCTGGCATCCCAACTGCTGAATACTCCGATAACTGCCTATAGCAGCTCCGTAATCAATAGCAATCGATCAAAACAGCTGGCCCGGAAAGCGCTATTCTACATACAGCGAATGGTCAATTTACATTCGCCGCCTCTTCCGCAAGAGGTTGCAGACTATCATAAACGCCATTTGTTCGACCTGATGTCCTTGCGTCAGAAATGTTTTTATATCCTGAGCATGCTGTACCCCTATCCCAAAGACGCCAAGACGCTGCCGCTGCCCAGACAACTGCACTTTTTATATTTTCCCCTTCGCCCGTTTTTGCTCGTTTGGAGGAAAACAAGGAAACAAGCACTGCCTTAGGAGGACGGCCGCATGAAATCGATTCATTATTTTCTTAAAAAGCTGCAGCGCTATTCCGGGAAAATCCTGATCTTCAATGTCCTGGGGATGGCTCTCATCAGTATGCTGGAGGGGATTGGGATTTTCCTGCTGCTTCCCATGCTGAGTATTATCGGGATCGTGGGAATTAAGCTCGGAGCGACTCCCATTTCCGGCTTGTTCCACTTTTTGCAGAGCGTTCCCGCATCCCTCGCGCTGCCGCTCGTGCTTGGCATTTTCCTCTTTCTGGTGCTGTCTCAAATTTTGTTTCAACGAAGCTTGACCGTTCGCAATGTGACTATTGTTCAAGGCTTCATCCATCAACTGAGAATCGAAACTTATCAACTTTTGCTGCAGGCCAAATGGGAATTTTTTCTGACGCAGAGGAAGTCTGATCTGGTAAATGGGTTGACGACCGAAATGGGTCGAATCACAAACGGAATCAGCCAGACCCTGCAGTTATTGACAGCCGTTGTTTTTATGCTGATTCAGGTTGGATTGGCTTTTTGGCTGTCGCCCTCTTTAACCGCTGTTATCCTGGTTCTTGGTTTGATGCTGAGTCTGTTTTCCCGCAAATATATCGCGAAATCGAAAAGGCTGGGAAGTAAAACCTCGGAGCTGCAAAAAAGTTATTTGTCGGGCATTACCGATCAGTTGAACGGGATGAAAGACATTAAGAGCAATGTTTTGGAGAAATCGCGCATGGCTTGGCTGCGTTCGATGACGGCAAAAATGCTCGGGGAACAGATCGAATATGTGGAGTTGAAAACCGCTTCACAGCTTTTTTATAAAATTGCTTCCACTGTATTAATTGTCGTATTCATTTATTTTTCCGTGGAAATGTTTCATGCTCAACCGGAGCAACTTTTGCTGATTATCGCCATCTTCTCCAGACTGTGGCCCAAAATATCGGCCATTCAAGCCAATTTGCAGCAAATCGCCGCAACGATTCCCGCTTTCAAGGCATTGATTGATCTGCAGAAGGAATGCAAGGAAGCAAGGGAGCCCCAGTCTGGAGTTAATCAAGACGATCGGCTGCATATCAGGAAAGGATTGGAATGCCGCGGCCTTTTTTTTCGCTACAATCGGGAGAAAGAAACCTGTGTGCTTCAAGACATTAATATCGAGATTCCTGCAAACCGTATGACCGCGATTGTCGGACGCTCCGGTGCGGGAAAAAGCACCTTGATCGATATTGTGATGGGAATGATGCATCCGGAGAAAGGTTGGGTACACATCGACGGCATGCCGCTGACGAATGATAAGCTGTCGGCGTTTAGGAGAAGCATAGGCTACGTTCCCCAGGATCCCTTCCTATTCCATGGAACCATCAGGGATAATATGCAAATGGTCAAACCCGAGGCAAGCGACGGGGAAATATGGGATGCGCTGAGGTTCTCCGCAGCCGATGATTTTGTATCAGAGCTACCTAAGGGTCTCGACACCACGATCGGCGACCGTGGAGTCAGACTGTCAGGAGGCGAACGGCAACGGCTAATCCTGGCAAGAGCGATTCTGCGAAGGCCTTCCATTCTCGTTTTGGATGAAGCCACCAGTGCGATGGATTCGGAAACCGAAGCCAAAATTCAACAGGCATTGGACCGCTTGCATGGCACCATGACGATTATTGTAGTCGCGCATCGCCTGTCAACGATCCGTAATGCGGATCAGATTATCGTTTTGGATCAAGGAAGGATTCTGCAAAAGGGCGAATTTAATCAGCTGGCTGTGGAGAATGAAGGTCTGTTTAGCAGCTTGTTGGAAAATCAAATTACCGGATTGCAGGCCAGCTCAGCAACACATGCGCTTTAAGATCGCTCTGCAGAAATAAAGAAATTTATATTGACACGTTCTCTATAAAGAACTACAATCAAACTGAGCTGAATTAAAGCCGATATTGGGCATGAAGCAGCTAATTTTTTTGAATTAAGGTTCACTATAAAGAACAAATAACTAAAATTTATGATGCGTCGTTCGGTGATGTCTCCTAACCGTTATCAATGGAAACACTCGATCATGCTGTGGGTTAAGCAACCTTAGACGCGAGTCGTCGAGAGTGTGGTGTGAGGAAGGGTTTAATGCCCCGATAAAGCTTTTAACTATGAGTTCTTTAAGCAAGATCTTATAGTCAAGAACTTTATTTCATCCTTAGGAAGTGATTGAATGAGACAGCCGGATAAAATACCGAAGACGATCCACTACTGTTGGTTTGGCGGAAGAGAAAAACCGGAAATCGTCAACCGGTGCATAGAAAGCTGGAAGACGCATTTGCCCGATTATCAAATCATCCAGTGGAATGAACAAAATTTTGACATCAACTGCGATTTATACATAAAAGAGGCTTATGAAGCGGGGAAATTTGCCTTTGTCAGCGATTATGCAAGGCTGCATGTCCTATACTATTTCGGCGGGATTTATTTGGATACCGATGTTGAGGTTTTCAAACCCTTTGATGATTTGCTGCACCACGATTCGTTCTGGGGCTTCGAGCAAGAGAACTATATTGCCACAAGCACAATTGCAGCGGCCAAAGGCAACAAGCTGATCAAAGCATTTTTGGATACCTACAGCGGCAAGAGCTTCGCCATGGAAGGAGGAAGCTATGAAACCAACGTAGCTGTCATCACGGCGATGCTGAAGAAGCTGGGGCTGAAGGCAAATGGACAATACCAGGAGATAGCAGGAATCGGTGCGTTTTATCCGCAAACGTATTTTTCCCCTTACGATTATATTAACTGCAGAACATTTAGGACGGAAAATACTTATGCCATGCATTATTTTTACAAAAGCTGGCTGCCGTTTAGAGCGAGAGTAAAGGGACGCATGAAACAGACGCTTGCCCGGATCATCGGCGGCGACAATATTGCCAGAATAAGGAAATTCTATGAATGATGTTCTCTTAAGGGGTAATGGCGGAATGGGGTTCGTATTTAAAATCAGTAAAGTTTTCATTGCGCAATGCCGCAGCAGAGGCGTTTACATCACGATCTTGATGAGTGTATCGCACTTGATCGGAATTTTGCGGGGACTGTTTTATAAACTGCTGTTCTTTAGAAATATCCGCTCTACTATTTTCTCGCTGCAAGCCAACAGCCGCATCGAAATTTTCAATAAAAATGCAAAAATCACTATCGGCAAATTCGTATTCATTCGAAAAAACGCCAGCATCAGGATCGACGACAACGGCGAGTTGAATTTGGAAGACAAGGTTTTTATCAACGACAACTGCAATATTAATTGCGTGAATAAAATATCGATCGGAAGATGGACAAAAATAGCGCCCAATGTCTGCATCAACGATCACGACCATAATTACAAGCACGAAGCGGAAAGCCATCTCCTAAAGGGTGAGGTGATCATAGGCCGCAACGTCTGGATTGGCTCCAATGTGGTGATCTTGAGGGACACCGTGATCGGGGACAACGCGGTAATCGCGGCCGGGAGCGTGGTGAAAGGAAAAGTTCCCGCGAATACCTTGTTTTTGAATAGAAGAGAGAATAAATTGGTCAGTTTTCAATATTGATTGTGAGGAATGAAATGAAAAAGAACCTGTTAATCTCAATTTATGATATGGAAATCGGCGGTATCGAGCGAAGCTTGATTAATATGCTGGAAATTTTCGATTATGACGCCTATCATGTCGATTTATTGATTTTCGAGCACAGAGGGGACTTTATGAACCTGATTCCCGGGCAAGTCAACGTCTTGCCGCCGATCAACCCCTATTCCGTATTTAGAAAACCGATCGTGCAATGCTTGAAAGAAGGGCATTACGCGCTAGCCGCCGTTCGCTTGCTAGGCAAATTCGCGGCCTTCATCAAATCGAAGTTTAAACCTATGGAAGAAGGTCCGGGTTATCACCAAATGCAGTATGTAATGAAATATTCCATGCCATTTGTTCCGAAAATAAAGAAAAAGTACGATCTCGCCATCAGTTATGCCTGGCCTCACGATATCATCGCCAAAAAAGTCGATGCAAAATTGAAAGCGGCATGGGTTCACACGGATTACAGCAAGCTGGAAATCGATAATAAAATGGATCTTGAAATTTGGCATCAATTTGATTTCATCGCTTCCGTTTCAGAGGAATGCACAAATTCTTTTTTGCTCCAATACCCATCACTGAGGCATAAAATATCCACGATTGAAAACATAACTTCTCCTGAATTTATCAAGAATATGGCGCAGCAGGGCACGCATGTTCTCGGCGAAGATGAGCACGCCTTTAACTTGCTGTCTGTCGGACGGCTCTCTTATGTGAAAGGATTCGATATGGCGGTCAAGGCGCTCAAAATTCTGCATGACAGAGGATTGACGAATATCTGTTGGCACATCATCGGATATGGCGGTTACGAGGGCGAGCTTTTCCGGCTAATCCAGGAATGCGGCTTGGAAGACAGCTTCCTCCTGCTGGGGAAACAAGCGAATCCGTATCCGTATATGAAAGAATGCGATCTGTACGTACAGCCTTCTCGCTACGAAGGCAAGGCGGTTACGGTTACAGAAGCGAAAATTCTGGCGAAACCCGTTCTGATCACCCAATATCCGACAGCTTGCAGTCAAGTGGAAGATGGCGTTGACGGGATCATCTGCGGATTAGGTGCGGAACATATCGCCGACGGAATTGAGCGTTTGTATCACAATGAAATGCTGCGAAATCAATTGATCAACAATTTGAAACATCGCGATTTCAGCAACACGGATGAATTGGAAAAGCTGTATGCCTTTATCGGGGAACGCAAACGGAGCAGAGGGGTGGTCTAGGTTGTGGAAGTAAAAGTGAGCGTGGTCATCCCCGTTTATAATGCCGGTCCCTATATTGCCCAATGCATCGAGTCGCTGTTAAATCAAACGCTGCAATCTTGCCAATTTATATTCGTCAATGACGGATCGCTGGATGATAGTGCGGTCACGATCGACAAGTATCGAAAATCCGATGAAAGGGTCGTTCTCATTGAGCAAAAGAACCAAGGGGTAAGCGCAGCAAGAAACAGGGGGATGGATGCCGCCACCGGTGAATACATCGGATTTGTGGATGCAGATGATTGCATTGAAGAGGATATGTTTGAAAGATTGTACACAGCGGCGAAACATAGTGGAGCCGACGCTGCAATTTCCAATATTGAAGCTGAAATGGACGGCAAGCAAGTCATTACTAAATACCCGTTTCCTTCAAATAAAAAACTAGGAAGGGACTTTATAGAAACAGAACTTCTACCGTATTTTCTCAAATCAGACAATTTGAATGCCGTATGGAACAAAATCTATAAAACCCGAATTATTAAAGACAACCATATTCAATTTCCAGATAACATCGCTTTGGGGGAAGACGGAATCTTTAACATCAGATTTTTCAGCATCGCTCACAGCTTCCAATACCTCGATTATGCCGGCTACCATTACAGGGAAGTGTCGGGAAGCGCGACCCGGAATATCATCGACAAGGATTACTTCAAGCAGGCGTTGCAGGTTTTTGCGCGGGAATTTCCGGAAAATCAGCTTGGCGGTGTCTTGCAAAAGCATAAGATTGAAGCATTAAAGTCCATTAAGCTGATTCATAACGTTATGGCGTATATTCATCTTTATCTTCGTCCTTCTAATGACTTGTCTTTCGTCAGCCGGTATCGCTACGTCAGGCATATGGTCGGACATCGAATGGTCAGAAATGCGCTGCCCGTATTTTATAGAGAGACTTACCCCTCTTTGGGCAGATATGAGAAGGTGCTGCTGCATCTGATCCGGGGACGGTCAGTCATCGGGCTGTATTGCATTACGGCTTACAGCCGATTAAGAACAAAATCATACTGGAGGAATGGACTGTGAAGATACTCATGTTTGCGCACGGCGGCAGCTTGAATCGAGGTTGCGAGGCGATTGTCAGATCAACGACCCATATCATCAAAGAAAAATTGCAGGAAGCCAAAGTGTATCTGGCATCAGGGAAGCCTGAAACGGATCGGATCATTACACAACTGGACGGTATATTTGACGGCTCCGACTGTCCGATCCCCAAATACTCCTATGATTGGTGGATTTCTTCGCTTAAAGTGAAGTTATTTCAAGACGAATCTTATGTGTATGGCAAAATCACCAGCAAAGTCACCAAGCATATTCATAACATGGACCTATGCTTGTCGATAGGCGGAGACAATTACTGTTACGGGGAACAGCCGGGATACTACGAGATCGATAAAAGAATCAAGGCTAAGGGGAAAAAGCTGATTTTATGGGGCTGCTCAATCGGTGAAGAGGATTTATCGGCAAGAAAATTGGAGGATTTAAAATTATTCGATTTAATATTGGCCAGGGAAACACTTACTTTTGAATTGTTGAAAAAATCGGGACTGACAAATGTAAAGCTGTGTGCAGACGCCGCATTCACCATGGGAAAAGAAGAACTTGAGCTCCCTGAAGGCTGGCAGGAGGGTAATACGATCGGACTGAATTTCAGCCCGCTTGTGTGGAATCGCAATCAACAATCCCGGACGGCGGTAAGAGATTTGATCAGTTATATATTAAACACGTCCCACATGACCATCGCCCTCACTCCCCACGTGATCCAAGACGGAAACAATGATTATGAACTTCTGAGTCACTATTATAATGAGTTTAAGCACACCGGCCGGGTCATTCTGCTGCCTGATCATCTCAACGCCATGCAGTACAAAGGCTATATCGCAAGAATGCGTTTTTTCATTGGTGCCAGAACGCATGCGACGATTGCCGCTTATTCCTCCTATGTACCTACGCTTGTGTTGGGATACAGCGTCAAGTCGAAAGGAATTTCTCAGGATATATTCGGAAGTGAGAAGCTGGTTTTGGGAATAGAAGACTTATCGGACAGCAGCAAGCTAATGGATGCTTTTGACGAAATGCTCATGGAGGAAGAGTTATTGATCCGCAAATTGCGTCATGCCATTCCCGAAATTCAAGATAGGGCCTATAAAGCCGTAGATTATCTGCATGAGTTGGCGATGTAGGCAGGGTGTGAGATGAAAAAAAACTTGCTGTTCGTGATGCCTGGTTTGTCGGCCGGCGGTGGGGAAAAAAGCCTGGTCAATTTATTAAGCCAGATTGATTACGGTCGATACAATGTCGATTTGTTCTTGTTTAATCATGACGGGCTATTCATGGATTTTGTACCGGATAGCGTGCGAATTGTGCCGATACCCGAAACATACCGCATGTTTGCATTGCCGATTTATCAATCGATTAAAAAATTGCTGGCAAAGGGTCAATTCGCTTTGGCCTATAATCGCTTCTTATTTACGATGAGAAATCGAAAAGCGAAAAACATATCTATAAGGGAACAATACAACTGGAAATACATATCGAAATCGATGGATAAATTAAACAAAAAATATGATGCGGCGATCGGGTTTATGGAGAAAACCTCCACCTACTTTTGTGTCGATAAAGCGGATGCGGTCAAGAAAATCGGTTGGGTTCATATTGATTACGACAAGCTGGGGATGGACCCGAATTACGATGGTAATTATTTCAACAGATTAGATCATATTGTCACGGTATCGGAAGAATGCGCCAATATTCTCAGGAACAGGTTTCCCGACCATAAAAGCAAAGTGGAAGTGATATACAATATTGTTTCTCCGGCTATCATCCGCAATATGGCGGACCAGGCAAGCATGGATGTCTTTAATAAAGGTCGTGAAGAGATTGTGATTCTTTCGATCGGCAGGTTGCATGAGCAAAAGGGCTTCGATTTGGCGATCGAGTCGTGCAAGATATTAGTCGATAAAGGATACAACATCAAATGGCATATTATCGGAGAAGGAGAAGAACGGGCAAAGCTGACCGAATTAATCTCGGCATCCGGTTTGGGTGACCATGTAAAGCTGCTGGGATTGAAATCGAATCCTTATCCTTACATTAGACAAGCGGATATTTATGCTCAAACATCCCGATACGAAGGGAAATCGATTGCGATCGACGAAGCCAAAATTTTGAACAAGCCGATTATCGTCACGAATTTCAGTACGGCTAAAGACCAAATCACGGACGATGTGGATGGTTTGATTGTGGAAATGAATGCACAAGCGATTGCGAATGGAATCGAAAGGCTGATTCGGGAACATGGTTTGAGGAATACGCTGCAGAACAATCTGTCCCGCTTGAAGCTGGGAACGGAGCAGGAAATAAACAAGCTATACCAACTCTTCCAGCAGGTGGTCCGATGAAAAAAAACATGCTGTTTGTGATGAACAATCTGAACTGCGGCGGAGCTGAAAAAGCGCTTGTATCATTGTTGGAAACAATCGATTATACAATGTTTAATGTCGATTTGTTTTTGTTCAAACATGAAGGGCTGTTTTTCGGCAAAATCCCCAAACAGGTGAATGTATTGCCGGAGCCTTTTGAATACAAATATTTCGACATGCCGGCAAAAGCTGCGGTTGCCGACAGTCTTAAAAAGCGGCGATTCGATATCGCCGCTTCGAGAATTCAGGCGGGTTTTATGTTTAAGGCTGAAAAAAACAGTGCCAAATGTGAGCAAAAAGTTTGGAAGCCGCTATCCAGAACGTTAAAACGCCTGAATAAAAAATACGATATCGCTGTCGGATTCCTTGAGAAGAATCCGATTTATTTTTGTGTGGACAAAGTGGATGCAAAGAAGAAAATCGGGTTTATTCATACCGATTATGACAAGCTGGGAATGGAGCCTGCATTCGATCGCTATTACTTTGATCAATTGGACAGGATCGTCTCGGTATCCGAGGCATGCACTGAAATTTTAAAGCGGCGGTTTCCCATGCATAAGGAAAAAATCGATTTCATGCACAATATCATTTCCCCGACGATTATAAAACGGCTGGCTCAGGAAAAGGTCGGATTATCATTTGAAGGAATAACGATCGTTTCCGTAGGAAGGCTCCATCCGCTGAAAGGATTTGAGATGGCCGTGGAAGCTTGCGAAATCCTGGTGAGAAGCGGCTATGACGTACGATGGTACATTGTTGGAGAAGGGGAAGAAAGATCGAAATTGGAAAAAATGATAGAAGCTAAAGAGCTTCAGGGAAAATTCGTCCTATTGGGATTGCAGGCAAACCCTTATCCGTATATCAGAAATGCGGATATTTACGTGCAGCCTTCCAGATTCGAGGGGAAG
The DNA here is from genome assembly GCA_964514665.1 of uncultured Caryophanales bacterium. Lineage (GTDB taxonomy): Bacteria > Bacillota > Bacilli > Paenibacillales > KCTC-25726 > CAZESH01. The sequence goes on along the minus strand of CAZESH010000016.1, from coordinate 8,023 downwards.
TCGATCGCGGTTGACGAAGCGAAAATTTTGCAAAAACCGATAGTGGCGACAAATTTCAGTACGGTCAAAGATCAAATCAGACACAATGAAAATGGCTTGATTGTCGATATGACTCCCAAGGCTTTATCCGAGGGAATAGCAAAATTTATCGAAGACAAACCATTAAGAGATACATTCATCGATCATTTATCCCGTGAACAATTAGGAACGGAAACTGAAATTCAAAAGTTCTATCAATTATGCAAATAGTTTAGTGGAGGCGAGCATCATTGTGGCTTTGACTTTGTTTTTTCTGGGTGCCATTGCAATGGTTGTTCTTATGGACGTCGTACCGATTTTTAAGGATTGGTTAAGCCGGATTCATATAGGAAGATATGGCGGGAAACCGGATTGGAGCCGCGCTGTTACGGGAGTCGCGGTCAAGTGGCTGAATCATACGCCGAGAATGAAGGTTACGGATCATACCCGATTGGTTGCGATCGACATGCTGAACGGGAATTATTCGAAAAGAGCCATACAGCATTGGCAGGAGGCTTCTTTACTGCTCGGTTTAGCTGAGTATTTAAAGCATAATGACGATAAAAATGCAGAGAGGGAAGTTAAGCGCTTTTTAAATTCCCGCTTTGACAGCAGCGGCGATTGGATGAAAAAGCCTGAATATGTGGACGGAGCCATATTGGCTTACGCTCTGATGAAACAGGATGTAACTGATCCGGAACATTATAAAGAAGCCTTTGATTCCACATGGGCAATGATTCAAACGCATATTGGCGAAGAAGGTACGATCCTTTATCGCCAATTCATGAAAGACTATCGATACGTCGATACAATCGGCTTTGTATGTCCGTTTCTGGTTTCCTACGGGATCAGATACAACAAACCGGAGTGTATAGATTTGGCATATCGCCAAATCAAGCAGTACGAACAACATGGCATGCTGGAGGCTCACTATATCCCTTGTCATGCCTACAAGCTCGACAATCGCATGCCTCTTGGCATATACGGCTGGGGAAGGGGACTGGGCTGGTATGCCTTGGGGCTCATCGATACTTGGCTTGAACTGCCGGCAGATCACAAATATAAAGTTCCTCTAGAGGAAAGCATCAAGAAATTTGCATATGGAGCGATGTCCTTTCAGCAGCCGGACGGAAGCTGGAATTGGACGGTCACCCGGAGAGAATGCAGGCCCGATTCTTCAGCGACTGCCGCGTTGAGCTGGTTCTTGCTCAAAGCCTCGCGCATCCATGGCCTAACCCAGGTATGCTTGAGTAGTGCCGACAAAGCGGCAGACTACTTGATGAAAGTGACCAGACGCGACGGGACGGTGGATTTTTCGCAGGGAGACACGAAGGATATCGGCGCATATTCGATATTGTTTAATAGAATGCCTTTTACGCAGGGGCTTAGTGTCAGAATGATTCATTCCTATCATGGAATCCACGCTTCATCCGGCAAATACGTCCAAACTTTTCCTAGATAATAGACATAGTATATTGGAAAAGGAGAAAGGGTGTATTTCTGTGATAAAAGCAAATCTCGGAGATTTGGATGATATAGATTTGACGACGAAGCTTCCTTCGGACAAGGATTTGCTGTCCTACGACGGCACTCAATCGAAGTGGGTTCCCCGATTGTCCGAAGCCGCAGCTGCCGACAGCTTCGGCTATTCCTATATGATCGATTTGAACAGGTGGGGCATTAAAAATGACGGCACGGCCGCCGAGGCAACGACAAAGGGAATCAACGATGCTATCATTTGGGCGAAATCGCAAAACTACAATCACGTCATTTTGCCTGGCGGCATTTATCTATTAAAGCCCGATCCCGCGACATTGTCTTGTATTGTCATGAAGAGCGGAATGCATTTTGAAATGGTCGAAGGATGTCAGCTGCAGCTGGAAACGAATTCCTCGCCTTATTATCGGATGATGGATGTGACCGGGGTCAAAAATGCAAAAATTTCAGGGGGCATCCTGATCGGAGACAAAAAGACGCATCAATATCAGATGGAGGTCGGGTTTGTCAGAGGCGGCGTCAATCCGGACGGCTCGTTAAATAATGATCCCAATTTTATACGGAGCAACGTGATTGACAGATATCAGCATCCGGGGCTGTTAAGAAAATTTCGTTTGTCGTCCATTAACGGGGTATCTGCGACACAATACAGTTTTTATCAATATAAAGATACGGTTTCCAGTGATACATTAGTCGGTTTCAGGAATAACGGCGGATTTGCTCCCGCAAGTCCGACGGGCAGAGGCTGGTTCGGACCGATTGAAGCTGCCAACAAAATGATTTTTGTAATTGATATTTCTTCCTCGCCGTTATCCGATGCCCAAATCGCCCAGCTTCAAGGAAAAGTCGACAGCCAAGATTACACGCATGAATGGGGCGAAGGAATCGAAATCAAGGGCTCCAATCAGGTCGACATCGATCATGTGGAAATATCCGACTGCACCGGAGACGCGGTATCAACCGGATGGCTCCAATATCAACCCAATCCAGCCGATTATACGCAAGAGCAGATGGGCTCGCATATTTATATCCATGACTGCGATCTACATCATTGCAGGCGGCAGGGGGTTACACTTGGCGGCTCGGATGACATCTATGTATTTAATAATAAAATCCATCACATCGGATTCGCTGCCGACAATACCACGATCGACGGAACTGCCCCGATGTTCGGGATCGATATCGAATCGATGTGGTCGCAAACGAATATTCCCACATGGCGGCCGGAGCTCAATCAGCAAGGTTTGGAACTTAATACAAGGATATATATTTATCGCAATTACATCCATCATAATGTCAGGGGACACCTTGTGAATGCTGACGGGATTCATGCAGTGTTGGAGGATAATACATTCGAAGGCTGGAATGTCGGAGGAATCAGCTCCTATCGAACTAATATGTATGTGAAGTATCTGGACAACACGTTCATTGGATGCGAGCTGGTTGTTGAAGGGGATAATATGGTTCATGGCGCTGTATGCAATAACGGAAATATTAAATTATTGGATGTTGCGGGGGCATTTATCTCGGATTGCCATATTACGAACGGAAAATTTTACGGCTCCAGCGTTTACGGTTATTTCGGCACCCCCGCCGTCGATGTGGCAACCGGAACATTTAGCTATAGCTCTCCGCACGGGATGGGCAATGGTGCCAAAATTACGTTTGAACAATGGGTGGGCAAGGTTCCTGCAGGCATCAATCCGGATAAGCTGTATTACACCGTGAATATTACCCCGACCAGCTTTCAGGTATCCGAGACAAAGGGCGGGGCGCCGGTTGCGATCACCGATGCGGGGGAAAAAGGCTTCAATATCAGCCGGTATGATTACGGCAGATGCTATATTTCCAATATCACCGTTGAGCGGGAATGGCGAAACGATAATGCCCTGACACCCAATTTCTCGGTCCTGCTCACGGGCGGCGTGCTGAAGAACATCACAGTTAAAAATTACGAGGCGAACATTCAAGCCCCGAAAGACTATGCAGGACGGCCGATCACGGTGGACGGCTTTACGGTGATCGAAGGCGGAGCGAATCTGGATGCATGCAATATAAATAACGGAAAATTTATCAGAGTCAAAACGGGAATTCTTGGCGGGGATATCAACCTGACGACGCTGCAAAATTCAAGGCGAATCTATGCCGGGGATTGCTTGTTCCAGAATGTTGGAGTGAATTTTGGCAACGTCATCCTGCAGAACAGTACTTTCCTGAATGCTTTAATCCAGAAGCCTTCCTCCCAGGATTCGCTATTTTCCGTGCTTGCGAATTGTTATATGGAACATACGAGAATTTATTTGCACTGGTTAACCACGAATAAAGCGATGATTATTGCCAAATGTGTGTTCGATCAAGTAACAACCGACATCAACGCGAATACGAAGATGGTCGATAATCTCGATCTAAATTCGATCACATAATTTTTTGAAAAATTGTTGAACCGATCATGAGGAGCCTGCTTGCAGGAGCCGGCATCATGATCGGTTTTTTCTATTGAAGGGTGGGGTGCCGATGAGAATCAAGAGCTCAATATTGAACATTACTGCAGGCTTGGGAAATCAAATCGTGATTACAGCGCTCAGTTTTATTTCGCGGACGGTCTTTATCAGCAGCTTGGGGACGGAGTACTTGGGGATCAATGGCTTGTTTGCGAATATATTGGCCATGCTTGCGCTTGCAGAGGTGGGGATAGGCTCAAGCATTGTATACAGCCTGTATAAACCGGTAGCGGAAAATGATCAGGAAAAAATCAATGTGCTGATGAAGCTGTACAAAAACGCCTATATGATCATTGCGCTCATTGTATTCTTGCTGGGTCTTGCGGTTCTGCCTTTTCTGAAATTCATGGTCAAAGATACCAGTGTGGAGCATATCTATCTGATTTATCTGATCTTTTTGCTGAATACGGTGGCTCCATTTTTATATGTACATAAAAGCTCATTTTTGAATGTGTGCCAAAAAAACTACATCGTGACCGGGATTTATTCCGTATCCTCGATCTTGTCCGTCTGTCTGAAGATCGGAATTCTCTACTTTACGAAAAACTATATTTTATATTTGGTGATTGACAGCTTGCTGACGATCACGAATTCCATTGTTCTGGCGATAATCGTAAATCGGATGTATCCGTTTTTGAGAAACAAAGTCACCGCAAAGTTGGATGATGAGACGAAAAGCAAAATCATTAAAAACGTAAAGGCGATCGTGCTGCAAAACATCGGCGGATATTTGGTGTTCGGGACGGACAATATCCTGATCTCCTCATTTGTCAGCGTCGTCGCAGTCGGATTGTATTCGAACTACAAAATGTTAATGGACATCTGCCGCAACTTCATCAATCAGATATTCAGCAATACATACCATAGCTTCGGAAATTTGGTGGCAAAGGAAAGTAAAGATAAAGTATATCGGATCTATCAGGCCTCGATGCTGCTTAATTTTTGGCTTTATTCATCATTCTCCATTTTTCTGCTCCTATTGATTGAGCCTTTTATTGTAGTATGGTTAGGTCCGGATTTCCTTTTGGGTCAAAGCGTGTTGATCTTTTTGATCCTCGGCTTTTATGAAAGGGGGATGCGCAACACCATCACCACCATAAAAACGACCGCCGGAATATTCCGTGAAGACCGGTACGCCCCGTTGGTTCAGGCTGTGGTGAATCTGGGGATTTCCATTGTTTTGGTCCGGTATTGGGGAATAGCGGGTGTGTTCATCGGAACCTTAATCAGTGCATTGGCCGTTCCGTTTTGGTATACGCCTTATTTGGTTTATAAAAAAGTGTTTCACAAGCCGCTTTATTATTATTTTGCCAAATACGATTACTTCGCGGCAGTAGGGGGCGCAGCTTTTTTTGCCACTTATGCCAGCTGTCGGTTTATGATCCCGCAAGCCGATGATTTGTTCAAGCTGATCTTGAAGGGTCTTGTTTGTTTGATTGTTCCCAATATCATTTATTTATTGCTTTTTCGTAAAACGGAGGAATTTAAATATTTGTTCGGAATTTTTAAACATACTGTTGGAAATATCATACTAAAATTAAGGATGAATAAAAGAGAACGAAGCTCCCAAGAATCTTGAGAAATGGCCGTCAAGCCATGTTTCAACCTACGAAGCAGTTATTGACATGTTCGTTATAAAGAACTATCATAAAGATATAGCGAAGGAAAATGGGACTGGATTGCAGATGATTGTTCTTTAAAAAGAACATCATTAGGATTAATTCCCGAATGGAAGTTGTTCTGCAAATTTTTTTTTGCAGTAGAGTTCTTTATAAAGAACACTGGCTGCAGCATCATTTTTAAAAAGGCGAATTTTGCGGCAATGTCTCCTTGCCGTTATCAACGGAGGCACTCGGCCATGCTGTGGGTTGGATCAACCTTAGACGCGAGTCGTCGGTGGTGTGGTGTGAGGAAGGGTTTGATGCCCGCATTAAAGTTCTTGACGATCAATTTTCGACCAAGATTCATCGTCAAGAACTTTAAGGTTAGCAAGGCGTCTGTCCGACGAAAGGATTGAAGTGAATATTTTTTCAATTTTCATGCAGACCATGCATAAGTTTTGAGGGGAATTCTTATCTTCCACAAGTCCTGAGGTGGATCCCGGTTTGGGATGAGTTTGCTTTCCGTACAAAAGGGAAGACCTGAGAGACCTAGAACCATGAAAGTCGGAGATCTTCGCTTATATAGCATATGCTTCGATGGATCTTGGTCTCTCGGGGCTGGACTGGTCATCTGCACATCCATGCCGGAAAGCAATCGAAATCCCCAACCGGGATCCAACTCAGGGCTGGCTAAACAACCTGCATGCAAATTGAAAAAATATTCACGATTTAAATTTCGTCGGACAGACTTCTGACTAGATGCAAACTGCAATGATTATGTTCTTTCCGAAAGGGTGAGCTTTTTGACGTACCGTCAAAGGATTTGGTTATTAATCCTGATCGATTCATTCATTGTGCTGACGGCGGTTTTCTTCAGCCGCTTTTTGGTGAATGCCACTTTTCATGTCATAACGATGCCTGTCGTCCTAAGTTCCGTAACTTTGCTGCTCAGCCATCACTTATTCTCATTCCGCTACAAGCTGTACAAAAAAGCGTGGCAGTACGCCAGTATCGGCGAGCTTAAGATGATTTTCAAGGCTGTAACGCTTTCGATTGCGGTTACCGCGGTCGTGCAGCTCGTCATGGTGCAGGACACTCTCTTTCGGCTGCTTGCGGTCACATGGATGCTGCACATGCTGCTGATCGGAGGCTCCCGTTTTGCCTGGAGAATGGTCAGAGACACGTATATGAATGACGGCGGCAGTAAACAACGGACATTGATTGTCGGCGCCGGTTCCGCAGGCACAATGGTGGCAAGGCAGCTGCTGAACAATTGCGACTCGGAGCTGCTGCCGGTTGCCTTCATCGATGATGACATGAAAAAACAGAACCTCGACATTCTCGGCATTCCCGTACTCGGAGGCGTCGATCAAATTGAGCAAACGGTTCAGCAGCTAGAGATCGACAATATTGTGATCGCGATTCCTTCGCTAAGCCGAAAACAACTCAACACCATCGTTGCAGAATGCGCAAAAACAAAGGTAAAAACAAAAACACTGCCGATGCTGGAGGATCTGATGACGGGGAAGGTATCGGTCAATCAATTTCGCGATGTGCAGGTGGAGGATTTGCTGGGCCGCGAACCGGTCGAGCTGGATATTGACAGCATTTCCGAAGATATCACGAATAAAGTGGTATTGGTCACCGGCGCGGGCGGATCGATCGGTTCGGAGATTTGCCGGCAAATTGCCAAATTCAGCCCGAAAGCCTTAATTTTATTGGGGCACGGGGAAAACAGCATTTATTCCATAGAAATGGAATTGAAAGATACATACGGGAACGATCAAATTCAATTTTTGACTGAAATTGCCGATGTCCAGGACGCCAAAAAAATGATCATGATCATGAGCGCCTACCGTCCGCAGGTCGTGTACCACGCCGCGGCGCATAAGCATGTGCCGCTGATGGAGTGCAATCCGGAAGAGGCGGTGAAAAACAACCTGATCGGGACGATGAATGTGGCCAAAGCGGCAAACCGTTCCGGGGTAAGCACATTTGTGATGATTTCCACCGATAAAGCGGTGAATCCGACAAGTGTCATGGGCGCTACCAAGAGATTGGCCGAGATGATAATCCAGCATATGGATAAAGCGAGCAAAACCAAGTTCGTCGCGGTTCGTTTCGGCAACGTGCTGGGCAGCCGCGGCAGCGTAATTCCGCGCTTCAAAAAGCAAATTGCAGATGGCGGTCCGGTTACGGTGACGCACCCCGACATGGTCCGTTACTTCATGACCATCCCGGAGGCATCCCGCCTGGTCATCCAAGCCGGGGCTTTGGCCAAGGGTGGTGAAATTTTCGTGCTGGACATGGGTGAGCCCGTCAAAATCGTCGATTTGGCCCAAAATTTAATCCGCCTTTCAGGCCATTCGGTCGAGGAAATCGCCATTGAATTCAGCGGTATACGTC
>CAZESH010000015.1:0-29754 GCA_964514665.1 uncultured Caryophanales bacterium | reverse complement strand
GCAAGAACCGTATTCGCTTTGTGGAACGGAAGTGAAAGAACTTGAGCTTGGCCAACCTCCCCGTGGAGGTTTTTATTTTATCCCCAAACGGACAGGCGTCCGGAGTATAACTTCAATCGGAAAAAGAAACGCTAATTGCAGGTGGTGATATGCTTGCATGAAACGTTTTGATTTTTACGCCGCGGTTTTGGGGAGATGGGTATCTGCCATGCTGCTTTTATCATTAGCTTCTTGCTCATTGAACGACGGCCTCGGTGAACCTGATCAGGTGCTGGAACGCGCGATTTCCGGCGTATATGGGAAAGACAATTTTTCCTTCAGCGGACATTCAATGATTATCAACTCCGGGGTATCAATTGAAAATCATCTGAGCTTTCAAGGCTTTGTCGTGCACAAAAAACAAATGTACGTAAAAACGACGACACAGCAAAGCAGCTCCTCAGCAGACGCGAATGGGTACAAGGAATACTATAAGGCCCGCAACGGTTTGGTTTACATAAAAAACAACCGGCACTGGACGATTCTGAACCAATCCGGTAAAAATAAAGAGCTGCTTGCCTCCGATTGGAACCCCTTGTACCGCTTCTATTTGATTCGCCAGCATAAAGGCAAGGTGGAAGTGGATCATTCACAATCCAATCCGCAAGACATTGTCGTCAAAACAGAGCTTGATCCGGCGGGAGTGAAACAATCACTGCTCGATACTCTGCAGCAAAGCTATGACCAAGCCTTAACTTCGTCTGATTCGACCGCGTCCGGTAAAACCGAGGCGCAATTTGAGGCATACAAACAGCTAGCCGCAGCCCAGTTGAAGGAAATGAAGGATTCATTGGAAGCTTCTTCCCGGGTGTCGATGTGGATTAACAGGCGAACGAATCTTCCTCATAAAATGAAGGTGACGACAATGATGCGATACAACCTTGAAGGGAAAGCCAGAAACGAGGAAAGAGAGGATGTATATGCCTTTGACGATTTTGGAGGACGTTTTTCCATCCCTTCCTCTTAGCGGGCAGCATGTGTTTTTCTCTTTGGCGGGATCATGTTACAATAGGTTTATTGCCGAAGGAGGATATTTTCGTGAATCTGGCCGCTTTACAGAAGAAAACGATCAAGACTGCTCTGTTCTTGGCGGTGCTCGGCACGGCCGTGTACTTTGTTTTCTTTACGCATCAGGGTGAAAAGCTGATCCATACCAATGTTCCGCAGCTGGCGGACAATTTGCGGTCATTTGGTAAATATGCCGAACCGATCGGAATGTTTGCCGTAGTTTTACAAATGTTTATCCCCTATTTGCCATTTGTGGTCGTTGCCGGGGCGAACGTGCTGATGCTTGGCTTTTGGTGGGGATTCACCGTTAATTATACAATGTCGGTGCTGGGTACGCTGCTTTCTTTTTTATTTGCCCGATACTCGGCAAAAAAATGGGTGGAAGACAAATTGCGTGCTTATCCGCAGCTGTTGCGGTTCAATGCCGGTTTAAAGCAGCATGGATTTTACTATATTTTTGTCGGAAGATTGATCCCGGTTATTCCATCCACCGTGATTAACTGGGGCTCCGGCGTTTCGAAAGTTTCCTGGAAATCATTTTTGACGGCTACGGCCTTGGGCAATTTGCCGATGGTTTTTATGGAAAGTCTGGTTGGACATGACCTTTTGCATTTCAAGCATCACAAACTGAGGTTGCTGACCATCTTGATCGTTTTTTCGATGCTGATCTGGCTGGGGTCGCGCCTGAAAAAATCAAGCGGGATAAATCCCGCGGCCCAAGTCGTTCTTGAGGACCGAGAGGATTAAAGGAGGATACAAAGCAATGAAAGATGAGCGCATGGCAACACTGGCAAAAAATTTGGTCGGTTATTCCTTGGATGTCAAACCCGGCGAAAAAATTCTTGTGGAAATGATCGGCAGGGAAAGAGAGCTGGCGAAATTGGTGATTGAGGAAATTGCCGCACGCGGCGGCGAGCCTTTCCTCGAGTTGACGGACCAGTATTTGCTGCGCTCGCTGCTGATGAATACGAGCAAACAGCATATGCAGCATTGGATGGAATATGATTTGAAGCGGATGCAGATGATGGACGGATACATCGGGATTCGCGCTTATGAAAATATCAACGAGCTTTCCGACGTTCCCTCGGAAATGAAAAAAATGTACGATACATACTATTACAAACCGGTGCATCTCGAGGAAAGGGTCAACAATACGAAATGGGTCGTTCTCCGTTATCCGAACAAAGCGATGGCGCAGCTGGCCAATATGAGCACGGATCAATTTGAGGATTTCTATTTCAATGTATGCAACCTCGACTATGCCAAAATGTCCAAAGCGATGGATCCGCTCAGCGAGCTGATGGATCGCACCGATCAAGTGCGCATTGTCGGTCCGGGTACGAATCTGAGCTTCTCGATCAAAGGCATCGCTTCGGAAAAATGCGACGGTGGAAGGAACATTCCAGATGGGGAAGTGTACACGGCTCCTGTACGGGATTCGATCAACGGCACGATCGCCTACAACACGCCGAGCGTATATTCCGGCTTCACCTTTGAAGATATCAAATTCCGTTTTGAAAACGGAAGGATTGTGGAAGCAAGCTGCAATGATACGGAGAAGCTCAATGAAGTGCTGGATACGGACGAAGGAGCCAGATACATCGGGGAATTCAGTCTCGGCTTCAATCCGTATATCCAAAAGCCGATGAAAGACATTCTTTTTGATGAGAAAATTGACGGCAGCCTGCACCTTACGCCCGGAGACGCTTACGACACGGCAGATAACGGCAACCGCTCCTCCATTCACTGGGATCTGGTGCTGATTCAGCGCCCCGAATACGGCGGCGGCGAGGTTTATTTCGACGGGGTACTGATCCGCAAAGACGGCCGCTTCGTAATACCCGAACTCGAGCCGCTTAATCCGGAAAACCTGAAGTAGGTAGCGGATATTCTTGTAGGAACTTACAATCGATTTCGTTATTTTTTGGTTATTATTGGCTTGCGCAAACAAGTGCGAGCAAGTATCATAGAAGCATAATCACGCCATATTAATAATTGCCTTGGAGGGGTGCTGGAATGTCGGATAATAAAAACGCGATCGTCGAAATTTCCCAAACAGCAAACAAATTTAGATCATCGATTGTTCTCCAATTTGATAACAAGTACATCGACGTAAAAAGCATACTTGGTTTGTTCACAACGCTTGTAAGCAGCAGCGAATATGAGCTGCATGTGATGGGCCCCGATGCCGATGAAGCCAAAAGTGCAATGACGGAAGTGTTTGACAAGTACCAGATGAAAATCAAAGTCGTTGATTGATGACGTTTTATAGAAACCGCCCAATTAGGGCGGTTTTTTTGAGGTCTATAATCGTTCGGAATCAGCATCAAGCGATCGTCCATTCCCATCGTTTATTTTAGCGGAAAGTGCGATTACCAAGCTTCTTCACTTGAGTCTTCCGGAGTTTTCGTCTAATATAAGCTTATAAGGACGCACTGTTTTAATTCTGGGGGGAGTTTGATGTCATCATCGGATCTGATGTCGGATTTGGGGCAAAAAGCAATTAATCTTCTGCAAGAAGATGCGGATAAAATTGAAAAATTGATAGAAGTGCAAATGGATACGCTGGCCAACAGGAGATGTCCCTTGTATGAGGAAGTGCTGGATACTCAAATGTACGGTTTGTCCAGAGAAATTGATTTTGCTGTACGGGCGGGCTTGGTCTCCGAGCAGTCCGGCAAGATGATCATGAGCGAGTTGGAGCGGAATCTTGCCAAGCTGTACGAGATGCTGGCCAGAATCGATAATCGGGAGTAGCCTGTTGAAGGTTGCTCTTTTTCATGCTAGACAAAATAAAAAGCGACTGCCAGGATAAAGTAGACGACCAGCAGCAGAATGCCTTCGAACCAATTGCTTTTTCCGTCTTGGGAAATGGATTTAGAAATGAACACGGCTACGGCGATAGCCACGATTTCGTGCGTGGTGAAGACGATGCTCATCGTATTGCCGAACAGCCAGCTGATGATGATCAGCACCGGGGCGACGAAGAGCGCGATTTGCAGGCTGCTGCCGATGGCGATCTCTACGGCCGCCCCGATCTTGTTTTTGTAGGCGAGCATAACCGCAGCGCTATGTTCGGCAGCGTTGCCGATAATGGCGATAATGAAAGCCCCTACGAACAGTTCGGTAAATCCGAAACGATGTGTGAAGGCTTCCAAAGTACTTACCAGCCATTCACTCACAAAAGCGACTATGATCGTTGCCAACAGCAAATAAAAAATTGAGCGTGCTTTTGACCAATGGGGATCTTGGTGTTCTTCCAATACTTCGTCCGCCAGATCTTCTTTGTGTGTAACCATCGAAAAAACCAGCCAAAGTACATAAGAAATGATCAGAATTCCCGCAACAATCAAGCTGAACCGATCAAGGCCTTGGATGCTCAGGGAACGGGCGAACATTGCAGGAATGAACAGGGCGATTACCGCCAGGATCATCAACGAAGCGCTGTGCGAGGCCAATGCGACATTGAAGCGCTGTTCGCGATATTTCAGACCGCCTGTGACTACGCTTATGCCGAGTACAAGCAGCAAGTTTCCGATAATCGAACCGGTGATGCTCGCTTTGACCATTTCAAACAGCCCGTCTTTTACGAGAAAAATGGCGATGATCAGCTCCGCGGCGTTTCCTAAGGTGGCGTTTAAGAAGCCGCCGATCCGCTGGCCCGCATAATGAGCCGTGCTTTCCGTAGCCTTTCCCAGAAAACCGGCAGCAAAAAGGATGGCCACCGCCGACAAAATAAACTGCAGCATTTCCGAAAACGGGGTAAAATGGGCAACGGCGCTAAGTGCGAAGGATATAATCAGGCCGATGGAAAACCAAGAAATCTTCTGTTTCAAAGGGAGCAGCCTCCTTAATAGTAAATCACGCTTATTAATCATTATGCCTCGAAAGGAGTAAATTATGGAACTGGGACTTAAAAATAAAGTGATTTTAGTGACGGCTTCCAGCAAAGGACTTGGAGAAGCCATTGCCGAAAAAGTCGCCTCGGAAGGTGCCAACTTAGTGCTGTGCAGCCGTTCCGAGGCGCGCATCCAGGCAGTGGCGGCGAAATTGCGGGAACGTTACGGAATTGCCGCTGTCGGCGTTCAAGCGGACTTGGGGGTGCCGGAGGACATTGAGAAATATGTGCAAACGGCGCTGCAGCATTTCGGCTCGATTGACGGATTAGTCTGCAATGCGGGAGGCCCAAAGAGCGGTAGCTTCCTCGATATCAGCGATGAGGATTGGCAGCAGGCCGTCGATCGAAACCTGCTTAGCGTGATTCGGTTGGTGCGTGCCTGCTTTCCGGCGATGAAGCACAAAGGCGGAAGGATCATCACCATTGCTTCTTCTTCGGTAAAGGTACCGATTCCCGGTCTGGTTTTGTCCAATACACTGCGAGCAGGCATTTCCGGATTGATGAAAACCTTGTCGATCGAGTGGGGAGAACACGGCATTCTGCTGAATACAGTTTGTCCGGGACGGATTGCAACGGATCGATTGCTCGAACTTGACGGAAATAAAGCACAGGCCGAACATAAAACGATTGAGCAGGTGCAGCAGGAGCTGTCGCAGGAAATTCCGCTCGGACGTTATGGGCAGCCATCCGAATTTGCCGATTTCGCCGCATTCTTGCTTTCCGAAAGAAATACATATATGACCGGCTCCACGTTTTTCGTAGACGGAGGCTTGATCAAAGCGCTCTGACACTTGAAGCGGCATTCGCTGCTTCTCAATCCGCTTTCGGACAGGCTCCGCTCTTGCCGGCTGGTTGCTTTACGCTTCCTTAAGCTTTAGAATAAAAGGAAGGAATTATGGAAGGAGTGGGATTATGGCAGAAGAACAGCAAAATGGTACGGTCAGAATTTCTGACGATGTGGTAGCCACGATTGCCGGTCTTGCGGCTGTAGAAACGCCGGGGATTGCCGGAATGTCCGGCGGAATGTCTGAAGGCCTGACCAAACGATTGAGCGGCAGAAACGTGCACAAGGGCGTTTCCGTAGAGGTCGGCCAGCACGAAGCGGCGATAGATTTGAGAATCATTGTTCAGTACGGGACGAAAATACATGATGTATGCCGCATGCTTCAGGAGAATGTCAAGGAAGCGGTCGTATCGATGACCGGCCTTGCGGTTGTGGAGGTCAACGTTAAGGTGGAAGGGGTCGCGTTTAAGGAAGAAGAAGCGGAAGAGCAGCCCAAAATAAAATAGCGGATAATCTCGCTTGAGAGATAGCTCGAATACACTCTCTGAAGGTTGGGTGTAAAAACGTCTTCCAGCACTTCCTTCATCCGCTCCGAGCGAGGGCGTGGGGTATGGGTGGAGGAGTGAACACGTTCACCTTTATCTGGCTTGTTCTACCTTTGACCTCTATATTCAGGAACAAGACTGATAACAGCGACCGGAACCCATACCCCCGCCCGTTAAGAGCTACCTGTGTTCTCAATATGAAGGGGCTGCCCCAAGTCTTATGACTTTTGGGACAGCCCCTTATATTATTCGCTGCCGTCTGGGCTTTTCCGAACGGTTGTTTTCCCTGGATATGCTCAGCAGGATCCCCATCGACAGCATGGTCGCCAACAAGGAGGAACCGCCGAAGCTGATAAACGGCAGGGTGACTCCAGTGAGCGGAATTGCATTGGTCACGCCTCCGATGTTGATTAATGCCTGCAGTGCGATCATGCTGACGATGCCCGTTCCCACCAACGTTCCGTATACATCTTGGCAGCGCAGGGCAACCAGCAGTCCGCGCCACAAAAACAGCACATAAATCAAGATAAACAGCGTTGTGCCGATGAAACCCAGCTCTTCACCGATGATCGAAAAAATAAAATCGTTGTAAGCCTCCGGCAGATAGAACAGCTTTTGGATGCTTTGTCCGAAGCCTGCTCCCATTAATCCTCCATGACCAAACGCGAAGAGCGACTGCACGATATGGAAGCCGCTTCCAAGCTGATCGTTCCATGGGTTCATAAATGCGGTGAAGCGTTCGATGCGGTATCCGTTTAAATCCCCTTTTAGCATTTTAACAGTCAGATACAGTCCGATGAGGAGGATGCCGGATAGTCCGAGCAGCAGCAAATGCCTCACTCTAGCTCCTCCGGCAACGATCACGACAGCCGCGGTAAGCAGAAGGATCATGCAGGAGCCCAGATCGGGCTGCAGCATAATCAGAGCGGCGACAAAACCGACAACAATCAATACGGGCAGAAGCCCTTTTTTGAATTCCTTGATTTTATCGCCCTTTTTACTGATAATGGCGGAAAGATAAAGGACGACCGCCAGCTTGGCAAATTCGGTGGGCTGACCGCCGATCGAGCCGAAGCCGAACCAGCTTTTGGCTCCGTTGCGGACCACGCCGAAGAAAAGCACCAGGATCAGCATCGCTACTACCACGGCGAAATAAGGCACAAACCATTTTTTCAGCCGCTGATAATTAAGATTCATGAAGAAAAGCATCATGAATGTGCCGAGTATCGCCCATATCACTTGTTTTTTGGTAAAATACAACGGATCTGTATCCAGGTTGTAGCTTGCGCTGAACACCATGACCAGACCAAACCCGATTAGAGCAAATGTCAGGAATAAAAGAAGAAAATCCGGGGTTCCCCTGCGCGGCGGATTCATCTCCCCCTCAAACCTAGCTGAGATTCGCTTTCAATTCAGACACCTTTTGATTCGCCGAGCCCATAATATGATCAGGAATCGGAGATTCGTAATCAAGACCGTGCGGAAAGGTGGCGCGGCCGATATAGGTGTCCTCGATCGCTATCACTGCATGAGGCTGCTCAAATTTGCCTTCGATGGCACGGGTGTTGATCCGCAGGAAATACTCTTCGCCAGATTTGGCGTCTTCCATTTTATAATCATATGTAGCACGGTAGTATTCCCACTGCCAACGGACGAAACCAAGATCCCCCGACACGCGGTCAAGCAGCGCCAACTCTGCCTTAATTCCTTTTAAGCCCGAATTCTCAATGATCATCAGTAATTGCCTCCTTAAACATATCTTTATTCATGATAGTATGTTTCCCTGCGATGTGCAAGCTTGACCTAACCGATAACGGATACAAAATTAGAACATTTGCTAAAATTGCATTTGCATGACAAAGGACATGGAAAAAAACCGCTTCAGTTTGATAAAATAAAGCTAACGACGAATTGCTTGACGGAGGGATATAATGCTTGAATTGGATAAAGAGCTTGAACGGATGTACGGCGACATGGTGGAGTGGCGAAGATATATGCATCAATATCCGGAGCTGTCCTATCAGGAGGAAAAAACTTCCCGCTTCGTGATGGAACGCTTGCAGGGCTGGGGCATTGAAACAACGGCCCTGAATGAAGGATACGGCATCGTCGCCCGCATCAACGGCGATCACCCCGGTCCGACGGTGGCCTTGCGTGCGGATATGGACGCCCTTCCGATCCAGGATCAGAAGACTTGCAAATACGCTTCGAAGGTAGAAGGGGTGATGCATGCGTGCGGGCATGATGCCCACACCTCAACGCTGCTTGCCGCAGCCAAGTGTCTGCAGGAACGCAAAAATCAGCTGCACGGCAATGTAGTCTGCATTTTCCAGCCGGCGGAGGAGCTCAATCCGGGAGGCGCGCTGCCGATGATCAAGCAGGGTGTGCTGAGCGGTGTCGATGTCATTTATGGTGTGCACCTATGGACGCCCTTTCCCTTCGGTACGGTATGGAGCAAAGCCGGTCCGATGATGGCCTCGGCTGATGAATTTCAAATTGAAATCACGGGAAAAGGCGGTCATGGCGGTTTGCCGCATGAATCGATCGACAGCATTGTGATCGCTTCCCAACTCGTGCTTCATCTGCAGACCATTGCCAGCCGCTTGGTCGACCCGACCGAACCCTGTGTCGTATCGGTCGGCTCCATACACGGCGGAACGGTCTTTAATGCCATTGCCGAAACGTGCAGGATGAGCGGAACGGTACGAACATTTAAAGAAGATATTCGCGACGGAATCATCGAACGTATGCAAAAAATGGTCGACGATACATGCTCGATGTATGATGCTGAAGCCAAGTTTACCTATAAAAAAGGGTATCCGCCGGTTGTCAACGACACGCTGGAGGTGCTGCGTTTTAACGCAACCGCGCCGCAAATTGTCGGAGACCAGGGGACGCAGGCTTGTCCTTTGATTATGGCCGGAGAGGATTTTGCCTATTATTTGCACCACGTTCCGGGCTGCTTCATGTTCGTCGGTGCCGGACTTGGCGAAGCGGCCAAAGTGCCGCATCATCATCCCCGGTTTGACATCGAGGAAAAGTCGATGCTCGTCGCGGGCACGCTGTTGATTAAAATGGCGGAAAGCTATCTGGCAGAGGCGCATGAAAAAGCCGGCAATCCGCATTGTTGAGCGGCAATGCATGGGATCACCTTCTGCGGGAAATTCTATTCCTGAAGGAGGGATAATCATTGAGAACATTAAAACAAATCATGTCTGAAGATACCGTAACGGTAACCTTAAAGGATAATATTTATGAAGCAGCCTTGAAAATGAAGGAGCACAATATCGGATTTGTGCCGGTGGTTGAAGGCAAAAAGCTGATCGGTGTCGTGACGGACCGGGATTTGGTAATTCGCGGCTATGCGGAGAAAAAATCCGGATCCTCCTCTGTGGAAGAAGTCATGAGCAACGGCATCACGGCGGCCAGTCCGCAAACCACTGTGGAAGAAGCGGCGAAGATGATGGCAAACCAACAAATCCGTCGTCTGCCTGTCGTGGAAAACGGCGAGCTTCTCGGAGTAGTCGCAATCGGCGACCTGGCTGTAAGGGAATCCTTTGAGGATGAAGCAGGCAAAGCGCTGAGCGAAATTTCCGAGCCTTCATCGGCAAAATAAATCAAAGCGGCAATGAATCGAACAAAAGCCTGGAGCCCGTTCGCTCCCGGCTTTTTCGGTTATTTCCGGAAGCAGAAGCACACAATAGAAACAAAAGGGAGGGAGTTTATGATGCGAAATGTCGGCCCGCTTTTCGTCCAAAATGATTTGACCGTTCTGCTCGAGGTTCGGCATCCCCGTTTTCAACAGACCCGAAAGCAGCTTGGGAGATTTGCTTTTCTGGTCAAAAGCCCGGAGCTTCTGCACACCTACAAAATCACTCCGCTATCGCTTTGGAACGCGGCGTCGAGCGGTTTGAACGGTTCGGAAGTAATCGCCTTTCTGCAGGAAAACTGCAAGTTTGAGCTGCCGTCATCGGTTCGCCTGAAGGTGCTGCAATGGATGGATCGTTACGGCAAGCTGGAGCTTCAATTTCAAGCAGGCAGATTGCTGTTGAAATCGGCCGAAGCCGGGCTGATGGATGAAATCCGCAGCTTTTCATCGATTGCGGGTTTGTTGGAGGAGCATTTGGATTCCTGCACCGCGGCTTTACCGATAACAGCGCGGGGAACGATAAAGCAGCAGTTGGTTCGTCTCGGTTACCCTGTTCTTGATAAAGCCGGATACCAGCCGGGTGAATTTTTGCCGCTTTGCCTGCGCAGCGAAATTACAAAGGGAGTCCCGTTTCAATTGCGCCCTTACCAAACGGAAGCGATGAATGCTTTTTTCCGAAACGGAGATTTGCTAGGCGGCAATGGCGTCATTGTTCTGCCTTGCGGCGCCGGGAAAACGATTGTCGGGATCGCTGCAATGGCCAAAATGAAATGCGCCACCCTGATCTTAACCACCAGTGCCACATCGGTGAAGCAGTGGAAGGAGGAGATATTGGAGAAAACCGATCTGGAGGAGGAGATGATCGGCGAATATTCCGGTTCGGTCAAGCAAATTCGTCCGGTGACGATTGCTACCTATCATATCTTGACGCATCGTGCAAAAGGCAAGGAAGTCTTCTCCCATATGCATATTTTCCGCGATCGTGAGTGGGGGCTGATCATCTATGACGAGGTGCATTTGCTGCCGGCGCCGGTTTTTCGCATCACGGCCGAGCTTCAGGCGGCAAGACGATTGGGTTTGACCGCCACGCTTGTGCGGGAGGACGGATGCGAGCAGGATGTGTTTTCATTAATCGGGCCCAAACGCTTTGATTTGTCATGGAAAGAGCTGGAGGAAGAAAGTTGGATCGCGGCAGCCGAATGCACCGAAGTGCGCATACCGCTCGCAGGAGCCGCACTGGAAAAATACCGCGCCGCCACAGCCAGGATGAAGCAGCGCATAGCCGGGGAGAATCCGCTCAAGCTGCAGCTGATCCAAAACTTGATCCAGCGCCATAAGGATCAGCAAATTTTGGTGATCGGCCAGTATTTGAGCCAATTAAGGCTGATTTCCAAAGAATTGCAAGCTCCGATCATTACCGGAGATGTAAAGCAGGAAGAGAGGGAAGAGCTCTACCGGTTGTTTAAAGAGAAACAGATCCGTATCCTCGTTGTATCAAAGGTGGCCAACTTCGCGGTTAATTTGCCCGATGCCAGTGTAGCCATTCAAGTATCCGGCAGCTTCGGGTCGCGTCAGGAGGAAGCACAGCGGCTCGGCCGCATTTTGCGCCCGAAGGCGGATCGGAATAAAGCGGATTTTTATTCATTGGTGTCCATGGACACTTGCGAGCAGGAATTTGCCCTCAAGCGTCAGCTTTTTCTGGTTGAGCAGGGCTATCAATATCACATTGAAAATCATGGCATAGAGCAGATGGAGATGAGTTCGTCGTGAAATTCAAGTCCATCATGGAACTCCTGCCTAAGGCGCAGCGAAGCCATTATTTAAGCATTTACGGAAAATCGGACGGAGATATTCTCCCGGATCCGGCAGCACCGGAAAAAATTTTTGTGCAGCTGCCTGCGCTGGAGCTGCGTTTGTTCGAATTGATCGTACGCAGGCTGGGATGCTATCCCTTTGAATGGAACAAACTTGTACATGCAGTGTCCAAGCAGCTTACAGAGGCGGAAATAAAGGTGGCCATGATCGGCTTGCGCAAAAAGGGCGTGCTGTTCACGGCGAAGAAAACCTGGGGGGAATATTCCTTTTTTATCGCCGAAGATCTATATCCGGCCTGGCACAAGCTTGTGTTCCAAAAGTTTTATGAAAAGCTGTCCTATGCCGATCACAGCTTGTTTTCCGAAGGCTTGGAAATGAAGTTCGGGGGATTGCTTGCTGCACTGTTCCACTTTGTGTCGGCAGCTGCCATAACAGGCATTCCGCTTACCAAGCAGCGCGGCATTCATAAGCGCTTTCTGTGCGAGCTTCCGCAAGCGGGCATGCTGGACAGCAATGTCCTGCTTGACGTAGGCCTGGAGCCCGCGACAAGCAGTGTGCTGCCGCCGGCGGCAGCGTTAATGCTTGAACTCGCCGGCCGCTTGGGATTTGTACAGCAGGAGGAAGCCCGTCTCTACGTCGACACAGCTTGCCTGGAAGCATGGTTGAATCGCCCTGCGGCGGAGCTTGAATGGGAGCTTGCAGAGCGAATTTATCTCCTGCTTATGCCATCCGATGTTTTATTGCAGCACAGCATTTTTATTTTGCGCAGTCTTCCTCCCGAGCGGCAGGTGACCCTGTCGTCGCTGCTTGACGTCTTGGCTGAAGAATGCGGAGCAGACGAAGCGGAGGCAATCTGCTCGCAGCAATTCAGAGCGCAGTTGGAGACATGGCTCCGGTTCATGCAGGAGATCGGGGAGCTCGCATATGCCCGCAGCGGAGAAGATATTCTCATCAGGCGCCTGCCTCCCGCATGCTCATCTGACAACACTTCAGGGATTTATATTCAGCCGGATTTTGAGTGCATTGTCCCGCCCGATGTCAGCTATGCCGTTCGCTGGAAATTAAACACCATCGCCGAACTGCTGCAGGCGGAACAAGCATGGATTTTCAAGCTGAAACGGGAGAAGGTAGAAGCGCAGCTGCAAAGCGGTAAAGCTGCGGATGAGCTATTGCGGTTTCTGCGCAGCCATGCTCAATATGGCGTGCCTGAAAATATAGCCGATGCGATGCGCCAATGGGAAAGGAGAGCGCTAAAGTTGAGGTTCAGCCTGCAGTCATTGTGCGTTTTCAAAACGAAGCGGATGCGAACGTGTTTGCCCGCGCTTGTACAGCCGAATTTCCTTGCGAACGGCTGAATCAAGCGATGTTCGCAGTAGAAGCAGAGCAAGCGCAGGCGGTGGAAAAGCTGCTCAGGCGGCTCGGCTTCCGCCTGCCGCAAAGTGCCGGGGACAGGGGAGGGGAGCCGGTAAACAGCGGGAACTCCAATGGCGTTAAATTACCCGCGATTGTGCGCTCCCTTTATCCGGATATGATCTATACACTTGAGACACGCACTCCCGAGATTGAGCAGGCTTATCCCGAGCTGAAGCAAATTCCCAAAATGTGGCTGGAAAAGCCGCGCAGCTACCATCATTCCACGTGCAGGGAATTGCTTCAGACAGCGATCGAATGGGGGGCTTATGTCAAATTTAAAACAGAGACCAAAGAAGCGCTGATCGCTCCGGAACGGGTACGGGAAACAAGCGGATGGAGCGTTGAAGGCCGCATCGGCAATCAGCCGATTACGCTTCCGTTGGAGGAATGGGAGCAGTTTCAGTTGATTTTACCTGGAATAAATGATAAATAAAAATGATAAGAGAATGGAATCAATGGAAAAAGCTTTTGTAAAGCTGATCTGCAATGTTATGATAAAATGTAAGCGAGGCCTGAAATTACTATTTTAATAGATGGAGATGACGCTTTTCATGAGTATCATGGAGCAGAATGCTTTAGACATGGCAGCGGTTTTATTAAGCTCTTACGAGCTTGCAGATATGATTAAAAATTCCGTGGAGGTTGCCCGGTATCTGCGTGCCAAGGCGGAGATGGATCAGGATGCGGAAGCTTTACGGCTGATACGGAAATTGGGCAGCAAGAAAGAGCTGTACGAGGAATGCCAGCGGTTCGGGCACTTTCATCCGGACTATCACGCCGCCTTGAATCAGGTTCGCGAGGTAGAGCAGGAGATGCAGCAGCTTGCCGTCATTCAGCGGTTTGTGCAAGCGGAAAACGCGCTTGACGAGCTTCTGTATGAGGTATCGAGAACGATTGCCCATAGCGTGTCGCAATCGGTTAAAGTGCCTAGCAACAAGCTGCAGGAAAGCACCGGCGGCTGCGCATCGGGGGGAAGCTGCAGCGGCGGCTGCAGCTAACGCCCGACCGACGGCCAAGTCAATGCTTTTCAATCCGGAAGACGGGAATGACGCTTCCAATCTTCGTGCCCTGCCAATTGGTCAAATCAGGCTTGTGGAACGAAGCCAGCTCACGTTCTTCGGCTTCACTCAGGAGACCGAGCTGCTTCAGCGCTTCCACTGCTGTCGGATAAAGCGCTCTCGGCGAGCCGTCCGCGACTTTGATCGCGATGCCGATGCCCTGAGCAGGAACCGTTATGGCAAATACGCCTTCGGCTCCCATCTTGCCGATTACTTTTCCGTCCGTGGCTTCGATCAGTCTTGTATCGAAACGATCCGTACCGGCCAGCAGGAAAGGATGGTCGCGCAGTGCGCCGATAATCGTTTGGCAAGCGCTTTGCCGCTTGCCTTCGGTCGATTTTTCATTTCCCAAACGGGCGAAAGCGCGAGCAAGACGGTGAATGGGCATGGCGAACACGGGGACCCCGCAGCCGTCAACCCCGATATGCAGCTCGCTGCCCGACAATCCAGCCATGTCCTTGACGGTTTCCAGCATGATTTGCTGGACGGGATGTTCCGGAGAGAGATAGGTGTCGAGTGGAGCTTCCAGCTGTCGGGCCAAAGCCAGCATACCGCTGTGTTTGCCCGAGCAGTTGTTGTGCAGCACGCCAGGAGCCTCCCCGTTTTGCTGCAGCGCCGCGGCGGAAGCTTTATGATAAGGCGGATGGATGCCGCACTGCAGGAAGGATTCATCCAGATCAAGCTTCCTCAGCAGGGATAGGACGACACGCAAATGCTCGGGTTCGCCGCTGTGCGAGGCGCACATGATGGCGATTTCCTGCCCGGTAAGCTTGAACCGTTCGGCTGCGCCAAGCTCGATCACGGAGATGGCTTGAAGCAGCTTTGCCGATGACCGGGCATAGGTGACGTGCTGCGGGTCGCCGCAGGAGGCGATGATCCGACCCTCGCTGTCAACAGCCGCAAGATGCCCCATATGCCGGCTTTCGATTATCGTACCTCTTTTGACATGAACCAGTTCTTTCATGAAATAAATTCACTCCTGTAATTGATTTGTTTTTACAGCCAAAAGGAAAGCGAGGAAAGCCAATGTTTACAAAACGAAGCGGATTGATTGTTTGGGTCAGTGATGTGAAAGCCGCAAGAAATTTGGATCGCTACGGCTCGGTGCATTTCATTTCCAAGCGCATGCATTATGTCATGCTGTATATTAATGCGGACAAAGAAGAAGAAGTGAGAAAGCAGCTGCAAAGACTGCACTATGTGAAAAAAATCGAAAAATCGCTGCGCAATGAAATTAAAACCGAATACAATAGCGATGTTCCCGACAAAACTAGATTTTACTCCCTTTAATGTAGTGTGCGCAATTATTTCCGGTATTTCAAATTGACGATTGGAAAATTTTCAAATCTGAAGTACAATAGTCATGTAGAGCATATAGGAAAATAGGCCCATTTTTCGGCTGGAAAGGGGTATTCACGTATGAAGGATAAGACTATGTCGCGCTGGAGCACCTATGAACCCTTCTATGTTGCATTAGCGGACAAAAAAGTGGCGGATATCGTGATTACCAACCATGCGATCAACCGATGGACCGATCGGGTTGAAAATGAAAAGACCGGATACGAGGATATTTGCGGTTACCTTTGGGAAAAGCTCAAGCAGGGGGAAATTACGTCTTATTACCGCAACGAGCAGGACGTTTATTTGGTTGAAGACGATCTGGTGATGGTTGCGGAATTTTCCGATTTGGACAACGAGGTGGACATTGCCGGCAATCCTTTGCATAAAATGATTGTCGTCACCTTTCTGGGCAGAATGTCGGAAACGATCGAATTGCGCGATTTGAAGTCTTACTATTCCTGGTTGCGGCATTCCCGCAGAATGACCTTGATCAAGAACAGCCGAAAAAGGAGATAGGCGTAAATATTTTGTGAATCCACAACGAATGTAAAGTAAGCGGCTGCCTGCAGCCCGCTTTTTGTTTTTTATGGGTAAAGCGCTTAAAGAAAAGAGGGCAGGGTTATATTGCAGTTATTTTTTGCTATAATATTGTTGTTAAGGGGAGAGGGAGGTCATCGGCTTTGAATTTCCACCAGCTTCACATTTTTTATACGGTAGCGGAACGCGGCAGTTTTTCAGCGGCGGCGCAAAGCCTGCATATGACCCAGCCTGCAGTGACCATGCAAATCCAATCCTTGGAGGATTATTACGGCACAAAGCTTTTTCACCGTTCAACCAAAAAAGTGGAGCTTTCAGAAGCCGGCAGGACATTGATGTCCTATGCCCGGAGGAGCATTGAACTGGTCAAGGAAACAGATGTGGCGATGTCGAAATTTACCCATGAGCTTGAAGGCAGACTGCAGCTGGGAGCGAGTTTGACGATCGGGGAGTATATTCTTCCCAGGCTTCTGGGACCGTTCGGCAAGGAATATCCCAACATCTCCATACGTATGAAGGTGATCAATTCAACGCAAATTCTCGAGGAAATATTGAACCATCAATTGAATTTCGGTTTGGTGGAGGCGCCGGTCCATCATCCGGACGTACATATCGATACAGTTTTAAGCGATCAGTTGATGCTGATCTTTCCGCCTCAACATCCGCTCGCTTCCGTTCAGGATTGCACGATTGAAGAAGTGCTGAAATATCCTTTTGTGCTTCGCGAGCAAGGCTCGGGTACCCGCCAGGTGATGGAGCAGGAGCTCAACCGCAAAGGCGTGGATCCGGCATCCATGCAGATTGTCATGGAACTGGGCAGCACGGGAGCGGTCAAGTCTGCAGTAGAGGCCGGATTGGGCATATCAATTCTTTCTTCTTCCTCGGTCCGTCACGAGGTGGCGCTCGGTGTGCTTCAAACTGGAGAAATCAGCGGCCTGGAATTTAAACGTCATTTTTATTCCATTTACTTGAATTCCACTCTGCTTCCTATATCTGCAGTGACGTTCTTGTCTTTTCTTCGCGAAAAGGATATCAGCCAATGGCTTTAAGGAATAGAATTGAAAGGATGGTTTGCGGATGAATTCAGTGGATATGCACACCCATACAACAGCTTCCGACGGTATGAGCACCCCGTCAGAGCTCGTCCTTTCAGCTTTGAAGGCAGGCCTTGCAGGTTTGGCGATCACCGATCATGATACGGTGGCCGGCATTCCGGAGGCGATGGAAGCGGGCAAAGCTTGCCACATGCAGGTGATTCCCGGGGTGGAGATCAGCACGGTGCACGAAGGTATCGACATCCATGTGCTGGGCTACTGGATCCATACCGCCGATCCGCTTTTCTTACAGCGGCTGAAGGATTTGCGCGGGGTAAGAAACCGCAGGAATCAAATGATTTTGCAGAAGCTGGAGGATTTGGGCGTTCCGGTTACCATGGAAGAGCTTAAAGCTTCACTGCAAGCAAAAAAAGGCAAAGGCGAAACGATCGGAAGGCCGCATATTGCCGAGGTGATGGTGCAAAAGGGGTATGTTAAACATATTCGTGAAGCGTTTGACCTATATTTGGCCTCAGGCAGCCGTGCTTATGTCAATCTGCAGCGAATCACTCCCGAAACCGCCATTCAATGGATCCACGAGGCCGGAGGAGCGGCCGTGTTGGCGCATCCCGGCTTGTACCGCAAGGATGAGATGATTGATCGTTTGATCAAAAACGGCCTGGACGGGATTGAAGCTTACCATTCGGACCATTCCACCGAGGATGAAGCCCGTTATGCACGGATGGCGGCAAAAAACAGTCTGATCGCGACCGCCGGGTCAGATTATCACGGGGAGCGCAACGGTCAAATTTTTCACGGAAGGATCGGCTCGCGAAGTGTTTCCATGGAAGTGGCGGAGTTGCTTAAAAATCGATCCGTTGAGCAATAATAAAAAGACTAAGGAGTGAAATTGTTGACGATTCGTAAAGCAATTATACCCGCAGCAGGTTTAGGCACCCGTTTTTTGCCCGCAACGAAGGCGCAGCCGAAAGAAATGCTGCCGATTGTGGACAAACCGGCCATTCAATACATAGTGGAAGAAGCCATTGCAT
This sequence comes from uncultured Caryophanales bacterium, assembly GCA_964514665.1. GTDB lineage: Bacteria > Bacillota > Bacilli > Paenibacillales > KCTC-25726 > CAZESH01. The sequence continues at coordinate 11,581 of CAZESH010000015.1, read as the reverse complement.
CCGGTGTTGAAGATATTATTATTGTCACAGGAAGAAATAAGCGGGCGATTGAAGATCATTTCGACAAGTCCTTCGAGCTTGAGAGCATGCTGCAGGAAAAAGGGAAGAATCAGCTGCTGGAGGTCGTCCAAGGGATTTCCAACATGGCGGACATTCATTATATCCGGCAAAAAGAACCGCTTGGCCTCGGTCATGCCGTCTTATGCGCAAGAAAATTTATCGGCAACGAACCTTTTGCCGTACTGCTCGGCGATGATATTATCCAATCCGATCCTCCTTGTTTGAAATCGATGGTCGATCTTTACGAAACAACGGGTGCTCCGATTATCGCGACGCAGCAAGTTCCTTGGGAAGAAGTCAGCAAATACGGCATCGTTTCGCCGGCCAAGGAGCAAACCGGGCTTGCGGAGGGCCTCACCTGGATTGAAGATTTGGTAGAAAAACCAAGTCGCGAGGAAGCGCCTTCCAATTTGGCTGTAATCGGACGTTACGTGCTGCATCCCGATATTTTCTCGATTTTGGAGGACTGTCAGCCGAGCAAAGGCGGGGAAATCCAGCTTACGGACGCGCTTCGCATTCTCAATCAATCGCAGCGCATGATCGCCTACCGCATTCAGGGTACACGTTACGATACCGGCGACAAGCTTGGCTACATCGAAGCGACGATTGAATTCGCGCTGCAAAGGGAAGATCTTAAAGACGATTTGAAGCAATATTTGCGTCGTATTATGGCATCCTTGTAAATCGGAACATGTTTCCGATGAGTTGAAAATAACCGTGGACATTTCGGCTGTTTATACGACAAGCTGAAATGTCCACGGTTTTATCCGTTCACGCGTCTTACTTCAATATAAATGACAATTGCTTGATGCGCTGCTCGTCCGGAGTGATGAACAGCGTTTTTTGATGATCGTAAATGACGAAACCAGGCTTGGCCCCGTTCGGCTTGCGAACATGGCGGATCAGGGTCATGTCCACCGGGACTTGGCTGGAGCTGCGAGCCTGACTGAAGTAAGCCGCCAGCTGTGCGGCTTCTTCAAGCGTTTCCTCACCGAAATCGTCGCTGCGGATGACCACGTGAGAGCCCGGAATGTCTTTGGTATGCAGCCAAGTATCCGAGGCGTGGGCAAGGCGGTTGGTCAAATATTCATTCTGCAAATTATTCTTGCCGACATAGATGGGGATTCCTTCACTGGACGTATAACAATGGAGCAGCGGCTTATTCCCCGGCTTCTTGGCTTTACCCTGCTTTTTACGTCTTTGTCTTACGTAGCCTTGTTCAGAAAGCTCCTCGCGGATCTCCTCGATATCGCCCAGCGTGGCATGCGCCAATTGATGCAGCAAATTTTCCAGATAGCGGATTTCCTTCTGCGCAACTTGAATTTGCTGCCGGGCTGCGATCAGGCTGTTTTTGCTTTTGGTGTATTTTTTAAAATAGCGCTGTGCGTTCTCGGAGGGGGAAAGTTGAGGGTCGAGCTCGATGATGACCGGTCTTTGCTGCTCGTCATAATAGTTGATCACCTCAATTTCCCGTTCTCCCTTGCTGATTTGATGCATATGCGCCGTCAAAAGCTCGCCGAGTACGCGGAAACGTTCCGCATTGTTGGCTTCCTCCACGGTTTCCCGCAGCTTTTCCAGCTTTTTTTCATTCTTGCTCTTCTCGTTTTGCAAATGCCGCTGCAAATCCGACGTCCGCTGCTTTACCGCATCCTTTTCCGCCTTGTCGCCATAGAAGGCTTCCAGGCATTTGCTGACGGTTGAAAAGCCGGTGGTCCTTCCTTGTAAATGGGTCAGCGCGACAACGGAAAAATAGCTTTTCCCGCTGTCGGCCTCCACCATTTGCGGTTCCGGCCGGTGCTCGACGACTTGCTCGATAATGGCATTGAAGCTATGCCAAAGCCGTTCAAGCTGCGAACGATCCAAGGCTCCGGGATTGCCGTCAAGCCCGCTGCGAAACACGATTTCTTCGGCAATGAGCGGACTGATTCCGCTGAAGCTGCCGACGATTGCCCGTGCAAGGCCGAGATCTGCGGCATCCTCCTGCTGCATCAGCTGCATAAATTGTTCGGCAGAGACCTGCTCGGGGTTAAGCTTATTCTGCTCGGGAGGCGGCATGTAGCGGCTTCCCGGCATAATCACGCGATACGCGCTGAGCGCAGGCGTAACATGATGAATCCCGTCCAGCACCGTCTCGTTTTCCGTATCCAACACAATAATATTGCTGTGCCGGCCCATGATTTCCACCAGAATCGTCTTGCTCCGCATATCGCCAAGTTCATTTTTTTGCACAATCTCAATGTGGATGATCCGCTCCATTCCCGGCTGGCGGATGGCTTGGATAATGCCGCTTTCGCAATGCTTGCGCAAAAGCATGCAGAACATCGGGGCATCCAGCGGATTGAGAAAAGCGGATTCAGTCAAATGCGCTCTCGGAATTGTTGGGTTGGCTGACAGCAGCAGTTTGGCATTGCTGCCCCGGGCCCTGATCTGCAGCACGATTTCGGATTCTCCGGGTTGATGTATTTTGTTGATTCTTCCTCCGGTCAGGAACTGCAGGTCGTTCACGAGCGTGCGGACGACCAGTCCGTCCAGCGCCATATAGGACACCCACTTTCATAAAGTTCACAACTACTATCATGCCATACTTTGCCGAAAAACTTAAGTGCACATGGGATATTTTGCTGCTTGTCTGAATAGTCTCTAGTACAGGTTGTTTTCACATGGATAAGCACTTATCGCTGCGCACTATAAGGGAGGTTACTGGAGAATGAGTCAGAAGCATTGGCACCATATGTCCGTGGAAGAAATAACGGATGCTTTAAAAACGAATCCAGCAAAAGGGCTTTCCGGCGGAGAAGCCGGCGAAAGAATGCGGCAAACGGGGCCGAACGAGCTCACCGAGGGAAAGAGGATTTCCCCGATCACCTTGTTTTTGAATCAATTCAAGGATTTTATGGTGTTGATACTCGTTGGCGCCACTTTGATCTCCGGGCTGCTTGGAGAATATCTTGATGCCATCACCATCATAGCCATTATTGTCATGAACGGTGTGCTCGGATTCGCACAGGAGTTTCGCGCCGAGCGCTCGCTGCGGGCACTGAGGGAGTTGTCCGCGCCGACGGCGAAAGTGATACGCGACGGGGCGATTTTGCAAGTGGAAGCTCGCGAGCTGGTTCCCGGAGATATGATTGTGCTTGAAAGCGGGGACCGGATTCCCGCAGACATTCGCATGCTGGAAAGCAACAATTTCTATGTGGAGGAGTCGGCCCTTACAGGGGAATCCGTTCCTGTAAGCAAGCATTGCGAGCAGCTGGAAGATGAGGAGATTCCTTTGGGCGACCAGAGAAACATGGGCTTTATGGGCACGATGGTCACCCGCGGTACCGGCAAGGGCCTGGTTGTGCGCACCGGAATGAACACGGAAATGGGAAAAATCGCCGATCTGATCCAAAGCACGGAGACGATGCAGACTCCGCTGCAGCACCGGCTGGAGCAGCTTGGCAAAATGCTGATCGGTTTGGCCGTAGTTTTGACGATTTTGGTTGTGGCTGCAGGCATTCTGCATGGCCAGCCGGTATACGGCATGTTTCTCGCCGGGGTCAGTCTCGCGGTTGCCGCCATTCCGGAGGGGCTGCCGGCGATTGTAACGATCGCGCTGGCACTCGGGGTGCAAAGAATGATTCGCCGCAAAGCGATTGTCCGCAAGCTGCCTTCGGTGGAAACGCTCGGCTGCGCTTCGGTGATCTGCTCCGACAAAACGGGAACGTTGACCCAGAACAAGATGACCGTTACCCATCTGTGGGCGGGAAACGCCTTGTTCGAGGTGACCGGAACAGGCTACGAGCCAAAGGGGGAGATTCTGGGTCAGGGAAAGCCGGTTGACACCCGCAAGGATCAAACCCTGAAACGGTTTTTGCAAATTTCCGTGCTTTGCAACAATGCATCGCTGCAGGAAGAAGAGCAGGAACAGCGCAGAAAAAAACAAAAGGAAGCTCCCGACATGCAATGGGTGATCAAAGGGGATCCGACCGAAGGCGCGCTGATCGTGTTGGGTGCGAAGACAGGCTTCGGAAAAGCGCAAATGAACGGGTTGTATCCGAGGATCAAGGAATATCCGTTTGATTCCGAACGCAAGCGCATGTCGGTGCTGGTCAAGCATCAGGGAGGTCATCTGGTGTGCACGAAGGGAGCGCCGGATATGCTGCTGCAGAACTGCGCTTACATTCTTTGGGACGATAAGATCGTTCCTTTTACGGAAACGCTGAAACGCAAGGTGATGTCGGCCAACGAAGCGATGGCCAAAAACGCCCTGCGCGTACTTGCGGTCGCTTACCGCGAATTAAAGCCGGATGATGGGTTCGAGAATGAAGATGAAGTCGAGCGCGGCCTGGTCTTCGTAGGTCTTGCCGGAATGATTGATCCGCCGCGCCGGGAAGTGCGCGAAGCCATTTACACCTGCAAAAAAGCGGGAATCAAAACGGTGATGATTACGGGAGACCACAAAATTACCGCGGAGGCCATCGCCACGCAGCTCGGCATGCTGCCGAACGGCGGATTGACAATGGACGGCGCCGAGCTCGGCGCCCTTTCCGAAAGCGAGCTTGATGAAATCGTCAATCGGGTGTATGTCTATGCGCGGGTGTCGCCGGAGCACAAGCTGCGCATCGTCAAATCGCTGCAGCGTCAAGGGCATGTGGTGGCCATGACGGGCGACGGGGTCAACGATGCGCCGGCGATTAAGGCGGCGGATATCGGCATTTCCATGGGCATTACCGGTACGGATGTGACCAAGGAAGCGTCGGCGCTGGTGTTGAGCGACGACAATTTCGCCACAATCGTGGCGGCAATTGAAGAAGGCAGAGGCATCTATGAAAATATCCGCAAATTTATCCGCTACCTGCTGGCCTCCAATGTCGGGGAAATTCTTACCATGTTCATTGCCATGATGGCAGGCATGCCTTTGCCACTTGTGCCGATTCAAATTCTTTGGGTCAACCTCGTTACCGACGGACTGCCGGCGATGGCGCTTGGCGTGGATGATGCCGAGGATAATTTGATGCAGACCAAGCCGCGTCCGGCCAAGGAAAACATTTTTGCCCGCAGACTGGGTTGGAAGATCATAAGCCGCGGTGTGCTGATTGGAATTTGTACCCTTGCCGCTTTTTGGATCACGCTGCAGGAGCATGAGGGAGATCCCAACCAGTTGGCGCTTGCCCAAACCGTAGCTTTTGCCACCTTGGTCATGGCGCAGCTGATTCACGTTTTTGACTGCCGCAGCTCGCGATCGATTTTCCATCGCAATTTGCTGCAAAACAAATATCTGGTGGCGGCCGTGATTTCATCCATCGCTCTTTTGATCGCCGTGCTGTACATTCCCGAGCTGCAGCCGATATTCAAAACTGTGAATCTTGACATGCACGAATGGATCCTGGTGATGATTTCGGCCGCGATTCCGACTCTGTTGTTCGGGTTTGGCAGCCTGCTGCGCTTCGGTCCGAAAAAGCAGAGGCTGATCACGGGGAAATCGTTCCGTTCCATTTAGCAGCTACCCAAACGTCCCGTTTTGCGGTATGATGAAAAATAAAATCATCGCAATAGCAAGGAGACGAAACGGATATGGAATTTACGAAAATGCACGGTCTGGGCAACGACTTTATCGTTGTCGCCGGAGAAACCGAACCGCCTGAAAATGCATCGCAATTAGCCGTAGAGCTGTGCAACCGCTATTTCGGGATCGGAGCTGACGGACTGGTTTATATCCTGCCTTCCGAAAAGGCGGATTATAAAATGAGAATTTTTAATCCTGACGGATCGGAAGCGGAGCAATGCGGCAACGCGATCCGTTGTGTGGCCAAGTACGTTTATGATCATGGCATGATCGGAAGCCCGGAAATCACGATTGAAACCATCGGCGCAGGTGTGCAGCCTTTAACGCTGACGATAGATAACGGTAAAGCAGTCAAAATTCGCGTCGACATGGGCGAGCCGGTGCTGCAGGGCAATGCCGTTCCGACGACGATCGAAGGAGAGCAGGTGGTGGCGCATCCGATTGCAGCCGAGGGGAGCGAGTTTGAATTCACCGCGGTTTCGATGGGCAATCCCCACTGCGTGATCTATGTCGACGATGCGGTCAATATGGATTTGTATCGCTTCGGACCGAAGCTTGAAACGCACCCGTACTTTCCGAATAAAGTCAATGTCGAATTCGCAACGGTCAATTCCCGCAATCATATCGATATGCGGGTTTGGGAGAGGGGAGCCGGCCCGACGCTGGCTTGCGGCACCGGAGCTTGCGCGACGGTGGTATCCTCGGTGCTGAACGGGTTGACGGACCGTACGGCGACGGTTTCTCTGAAAGGCGGAGATCTGCTGATCGAGTGGGATGAGAATGACAATCACGTCTATATGACCGGACCGGCTGTCGAGGTTTTCAGCGGCAAGCTGCTGTAAAGGTCCGATGATGAAAAAAAACCGGCTCGCGCCGGTTTTTTTTCATCCTGTAGACAAAGTCTGTTTTACGTTCGGGTTTATATTCTTAAAGCTCGAAAGAGGGAGGGATTTCTATTCCTTAGGTCGACTGCTTTTCGGCAAGGATGCAGCGAATGTCCAGTCCGAAGCTGACAGACCAAGAACCATCGAAGCATATGCTTAAAAGCGAAGATCTCCGACTTTCATGGTTCTAGGTCTCTCAGCTCCTCCCTTTAGCAACGAAAAACAGACTCACTATGGAACAGAAATCCCTCTCCGACTGTTAGGAATGAATATAACCACCTTCACTCTGGCTTTGTCTTCAATCTGAAAAACCGGCTTGCGCCGGTTTTTTTTCATCATCATAGAAAGTATAAAAATTTAAGGGGGTTGCCCCATTTTCGGGGGAATTTGTTTAACGCACAGTTACTCCCGAGCAGGCAACATACAATACGTGTTTTGGCCCTGCACTCTAATGCTGAAAATCGAAATTACGGTAGCCTCGAAGCGAGAGAAGAACTCTCCAATGTAGAAAATCGAAATAAGAAGAGATGAGAATGGGGGAGCAGCAGTCTTCAATGTAGAAAATCGAAGTTGCAAATGGAAATTACGCTAGTCTCGGTCCAAGGCAGCAAAGAATTCGGGAAGCGAAAGCGTAATTGAAGTTGAATGCCCTATAGGTCACCATGCTGAAAGGAAGAATCAGCGCCGGCAGACGGATGCCATGACCTGTGATTGTTCCGCAGCAACACTTGCAAAAGAATGGGTACGATCCAAGGACACCGCTAGGTGTTTTTCTTATTGGGACCCGTTGCATAAGCGGTTTTATTATTTTTCCACTTAAATCTTCCATGGATTTATGATACATTAATTGTACGATTGAAGAGGATAGAGGGGATTTGGGTGAAAGCGGATCTGCGGCAGGCGCTGCAAAATCAAATTTTAATTGGCGACGGTGCCATGGGCACCTACTTATATCAGCTTGGATTTCCGGTGGGGATTTCCTATGAGGAACTGAATCTGACCAAACCGGAAGTGATTGCGGATGTGCATCGCAAGTACTATGAAGCGGGCGCACGCGTAATTGAAACGAACACCTTCTCCGCCAATCGCGAAAAGCTGTCCAAATACGGACTGGAATCCGAGGTGGAGGCGATTAACCGCGCAGGAGTTGCAATTGCTCGCGGTGCGGTGGGGGAAGATGCTTATGTACTCGGAGCGGTCGGCTCCATTCGCGCGGGAAAACGCAAAAATGTGCGGACCCGCAAGCTCAAGGAGGATTTTTGCGAACAGATCGGCGTGCTTGTGGACAGCGGTGTTGACGGCATTGTATTGGAAACCTTTTATGATCTGGAAGAAATGATGATCGCGCTGGAGATTGTGAAAAGCTTTGCAGATTTGCCCGTGATCTGTCAGTTTGCCGTAGAGGAAGCGGGAAGAACCCATGACGGTTATCCGCTGGATGAGGCTTTTCAACGCCTGCTTGAAGCAGGTGCGGATGTAGTCGGTTTTAACTGCAGAACGGGACCTAACGGCATCATGCGCTCGATCGAATCGGTAAACGCCGAGATGGACGCTCCGATATCGGCATTTCCCAACGCCGGCATTCCCGATTATGTGGATGGAAGAATCACCTACATGGCGACACCGGAATATTTTGCCGATTATACCCGCAAGTTTGCCATGAGCGGAGCGAAGCTGATCGGCGGCTGCTGCGGCACCACGCCGGAGCATATTGCCGCAATGTCCCGCGCCGTGAAGCATCTGCACGATAAAGACGGGGAGCCGCGGGAAGCGGAAAGGTCCAAGCGTCACAGCGAAGCCAAGATTGTGCAGGACTCGGTTGATCAGCCGCAGAACAAGCCGGCGGCGGAGCCTTCCATATTGGAGCTGGTCAAACAACGTCATACCGTAATTGTTGAATTGGATCCGCCGCGCGATTTGGATATCTCGAAATTTATGGAGGGGTCTAAACGATTGCGTGAAGCGGGAGCGGATGCGCTGACAATGGCGGACAATTCGCTTGCGGTCACGAGGATGAGCAATTTCGCACTGGCGGCTCTGGTCAAGCAGCAATTAGGCGTCCGTCCGCTGGTGCACATCGCCTGCAGGGACCGTAATTTGATCGGCACCCAATCCCATCTGATGGGACTGGATGCGCTCGGCATCGACCATGTGCTGGCCGTTACCGGGGATCCGGCGCGCTTTGGCGATCTTCCCGGATCAAGCTCGGTTTACGATTTGACTTCATTTGAAATCATCCGCATGATCAAGCAATTGAATGACGGTGTAGCTTTCTCCGGAAAACCGCTGAAGCAGAAGGCCGGTTTTGTTGTCGGCGGAGCCTTCAACCCGCATGTCCGCCATCTTGACAAAGCGGTGCAGCGTTTGGAGCGGAAAGTCAAAGCCGGAGCGGATTATATCATGACTCAGCCGGTTTATGACATTCAATTATTAGAGCGGATTCATGCGATGACCAAGCATTTGGATATCCCGATTTTTATCGGCATCATGCCGCTGGCCAGCGGCAGAAATGCGGAATATATCCACAACGAAGTGCCCGGCATCCAGTTGTCCGATGAGGTCAGAAAGCGGATGAAGGGACTCGAGGGTGAAGAGGGGCGCAAGATGGGCGTGCAAATCGCCAAAGAAATGCTGGACGCCGCGGTGACGCTTTTCAACGGCATTTATTTGATCACTCCGTTCATGCTTTATGAAATGACGGCACAGCTTACCGAATATGTTTGGGAAAAGACGAGCCGCCGTGATTTCCACTTGTACCCACTTTCAAAATGAATTAGAATAGAATAATGGATGTGATCGATATGCTGAAAAGTATGACCGGCTTCGGACAAGCCGCGCGTGTCGCCGACGGTTACCGCATTCAAGTCGACATGAAAAGCGTGAATCACAGATACTGTGAAATCATGGTCCGCATGCCGCGTGAATGGTTCGCTTTGGAGGAAGGCATTAAAAAGGCCGTCCAACAGTCCGTCAATCGGGGCAGAGTCGATCTTTTCGTAACGATTGAGCGGGAGAACGGCGGATCCGTCAACGTTGAAATCAATTGGCCGCTAGTTGAGGGTTATATTCAAGCAGCGGAGCAAATAAAAAATAAAGTGGGCATTTCCGAGCCATTGTCCTTGAGCGAACTGCTGCGGATTCCGGAAATCATGCAGTTCAAGGATCAGGGAGAGGAACAGAAGTCGTCCATCGAGGCGGGACTCCGGGAAAGCGTTGCCGATGCGCTGGCTCAGCTGACGGAGATGAGAAGCAGGGAAGGCATTCATCTGCAAGCGGATTTAAGCGAACGTTTGGCAGCATCCGAAACGATATTTCGCGATATGCTGCTTCAGGCTCCGAAAGTTGTCGAGGAGTTAAAAGGCAAGGTTAGGCAGCGGCTGCAGGAGCTGTTGTCCGATCCCGCCCTTTTCGATGAAAACCGCTTTGCCATGGAGGTTGCCGTAATCGCGGACCGCTCCAATATTGATGAGGAACTGACCCGGCTGCAAAGCCATTTCCAGCAGTTTCGCAGCCTGCTGCAAGCCTCCGAGCCGGTCGGCAGAAAGATGGATTTCCTCATTCAAGAAATGAACCGTGAGGTCAACACAATCGGATCAAAAGCAAATTCAACGACGTTGGCGGTTCATGTTGTGGAGATGAAAGCGGAATTGGAGAAAATCCGCGAGCAGGTACAGAATCTCGAATAATTTTAGCCGAATGGATCGAATACACAGCCATGAGCCGGTATGAACGCCCCAGGAACAGGCTACAATAGAGCCGGGTATGGGTAAAGATGGTAAGGGGGAAATCAAGTGGCAATCAAATTAATTAATATCGGATTTGGCAACATCGTTTCTGCTAATCGCATTATTTCTATCGTAAGCCCGGAATCGGCGCCGATCAAACGCATCATCCAGGAAGCCAGGGACCGTCATATGTTGGTTGACGCCACATACGGAAGAAGAACCCGCGCCGTTATCATTACGGACAGCGATCATGTGATATTATCGGCTGTACAGCCCGAAACGGTGGCGCACCGTTTGTCGACAAAGGATGACGACAGTGAGGAGTAATGGAGTTTTCTATGGATAAGGGACTTTTAATCGTGCTTTCCGGGCCATCCGGAGTCGGCAAAGGAACGGTTTGCTCGACGCTCAGAAAATTAACGCCGGAATTGACTTATTCGGTTTCGGCGACCACCCGCGTTCCCAGAGCCGGAGAAGTGGACGGGGTCAATTATTTTTTCAAAAGCAAAGCCCAGTTTTTGAAGATGATCGAACGCGACGAGCTGTTGGAATGGGCGGAATATGTCGGCAATTATTATGGTACGCCGCAGAGTTTTGTCGAGGAAACGCTGGCCCGGGGAAAGGATATCATCCTGGAAATCGAGGTCCAGGGCGCCATGAAGGTAAGGGAAAAATTTCCTGAAGGCATCTTTGTTTTCCTCATGCCGCCTTCGCTGGATGAACTGCAGCAGCGGATCGAAACGAGGGGAACCGAATCGGTGGAAAGCATCCGCGGTCGAATGTCGGCTGCACTGGATGAGCTTCGTTTGCTCGAACACTACGATTATGCCGTGGTCAATGACGAGGTTGATTTGGCTTGTCAGCGAATTCAAGCCATTATTACGGCGGAGCACTGCAAAAAAGAAAGAGTGCTGCCGAAAATTAAAGACATGATGGTTGAAGTGTATTCGGAGAAACAATCCTAATTGAATGAGGAGTGAGAGTTGAATGCTATATCCTTCTATTGATGAGCTGGTACTAAAGGTAGGAAGCAAATATTCATTGGTGGTGGCGGCGTCCAAGCGCGCAAGGGTGCTTCGCGACGGAACGGAATCGGAGATTTTTCATCCGAAATCACACAAATATGTGGGAATTGCTTTAGAGGAAATTTACAAAGACCTGGTAAAGTTCCAAAATTTAAAATAATCGAAAAACGGAGACAACAACCTCTAGAGGTTGTTATTTTTTTCTCAGGGGAGAGGAGCGACAGCAATATGCAGCTGAAAGGAAAACGAATCGTACTCGGTGTCAGCGGGGGGATTGCCGTTTATAAAGCGGCTGCGCTGTGCAGCAGGCTGACGCAGGCGGGAGCGGAAGTACATGTG
>CAZESH010000014.1:0-30931 GCA_964514665.1 uncultured Caryophanales bacterium | reverse complement strand
CTGCAGGTCGGTGGCAAAGCCCGGATACATGCCCGTGCGAACGCGGCCGGCCTTGAGAGGACCTCCGCCATAAGCGGTAATTTTCTGATCCTGGACATCCAGTCCGATCCCGATTTCCTCCAGCTTGGACAAAAATGAAGAAAGATGGGTCGGAATTACCCGGTCCACCGTCACCGCGCCTCCGGTTGCGGCTGCGGCCAATAAAAAGGTGCCCGCCATCAGACGATCGGGAATGACCTTGTAGGTACATCCGCCAAGCCCGCTTACGCCTTCGATGCGAATCGTGCTCGTACCCGCACCGCGAATGCGGGCGCCCATCTGGTTGAGAAAATTGGCGGTATCCACTACCTCCGGATCGGTAGCCGCGTTGTGCAGTACGGTTGTGCCTTCCGCCAGCACCGCGGCAAGCAGCGCATTAATCGTTGCTCCCGAGGTGATTACATCAAAGAAAATATCCGCGCCAATCAATTTATCGGCTTTTACGCTGTAATATGTATCGAGCAGCTCCACCTCCGCGCCAAGCGCCTTAAATACTTTAAAGTGCTGGTCGATCGGTCTTGAGACGAAATCGTCTCCGCCCGGATAACCGATATTGACTTTTTTATGTTTGGCCAGAAGCGCTCCGACAAAATAATAAGAAGCCCGAAAGGACGATGTCTTCACCGTATCCAGATCCGCACAGCGGATGTCGCGGGCATTCAGATGCAAATCTCCGTCCTCGCTCCGTCGTATTTTCATGCCGATATCATCGAATAAACGATGAATCACCGCGATGTCTTGCAAGTCGGGAATATCCTGCAGTACGACGGATTCTTCAGACAAACAGACGGCAATCAGCAAAGCCAGCGAGCTGTTCTTCGAGCCGGGGATGGCCACAGTTCCGTGCAATGGGCCGGATTGTTCAATTTCTATCCATTTCATATATCAATATCCCGCTTTCCTTCAAATGATGAATTCATTCTTATTTTAACCTATTCTTTCCTATCGTCAATTCTTTTTTTCGTTATTTTTCTACTTATTTCATGTTAATTCGTATATTTATGCATAATTCGATCACGATTGAGCGATCATGCTGATAATAATCGTAAAAACATGCATAAATTTTTGGTCAACCCTTTACTTGTTTCATGTTTATTCATGTTCCTTCATTATTTTTAGATTCAATCTTTATATTTATTCCATAAATTTCATTTTTTACACAAAAAACGCTGTTCTTTTTTGACGCTTGAAACACAGAAAAGATGCATAATCCATCCTTGAACGGAAATCTTAACAGATGCAGAACCAAATCCAACAAGGAGGTCCAACATCGATGGCCAAACCAGACGACCGTTCGGACAATGTGGAAAAGCTGCAGGAAATGGTACAAAATACGAAGGGAAATCTCGAGGAGAGCGAAGCTTACCTAAATGAGCATGGCGACGAAATCAATGCCGCGGAAAAAAGCCAATTGAACGAGAAAAATGAAAATCGCCGTGACAGCATCAGCGGCATGCGTGAAGAGATTAAAGACGAAGCCCGGGATCAGATGCAGTAATCGCTGTAAACAATCAGGACAGCAAAGGCGGAAGCGAACGCTTCCGCTTTTTTAACCGTATAGATTTATAAAAATGGTTGTGGGATTCGGGCCCCATGAAAGGAATCGGAATAAGCATCGGAGATTGCGTTCACTTTTATGGATTATATGGCCTGGCAATCGCATAACTCCAAAAATCCTCGGCCAGATAAGTATTGTTGAAGATTGCCCTGCCTTCCTCCAACAGCCTTTCCATGTCCGCTTCTTGATAGCGGGAGCTGAAATGCGTGAGAATCAGCGTGCGAACACCGGCTTTGGCCGCTGTACTGCAGGCGTCCGTTACGGTTGTATGATAGTATTTATGCGCCAATTCTTCCAGATCTCCGGCAAACGTGGCTTCATGCACCAGAACGTCGGCCTGTTCTGCCAGCTTTAGTGACGCGCTGCACGGTCTGGTGTCGCCCAAGATGACAATCGTCCGTCCTGGAATCGCTTTCCCGATAAAGTCCTCCGCACGCAGCACTCTCCCGTCCTGCAGGGTTACATCGTTTCCCTGCTTGATTTTACCGTACAGCGGTCCCGAGGGAATTCCCGCTTGCTGCAATTTTTCCATCAGCAGCGGTCCCGGTTTCGCCTTCTCGGTAATGCGGTAACCGTAGCTGTCGATGCGATGATCGAGCTTTAACGTCTCAACAGTCATGCTTTCATCCTCCATGACCATGCCTTCGGCGATTTCCTTAATCTTCAGCGGATAGCCAAGCTGGGCCCTGCTGATTTCCAAAACCAGGCGGATCATTTCGGCAATTCCCGGCGGTCCGTAAAGCGTAAGCGGCTCTTCGCCTCCGCTGTAGGATCGGCTTGTGAGCAAGCCCGGCAAGCCGTATATGTGATCCCCGTGCAAATGGGAGATAAAAATCTTTTCCAGCCTGCTCAGCTTTAACGGGGAATGGAGAATTTGCTGTTGGGTGCCTTCGCCGCAATCAAACAGCCAAAAAGCGCCGCGCTGTTCAAACATCCTCAGCGCAACCGAGGCTACGTTTCTTTGCTTCGACGGCATGCCTGCTCCTGTCCCCAGAAAATATAAATCCATGATTGATTCTCCGTTTCATTCATACTTTGCTAAAAATCATATGCTTATTTTGCACGAAAAGCAAATTCGAGCATGCATTTAAGAAGCTTACAGTAGATAGATTCTGCAAGCTTCTAAAGTGACTTTTCATGTTTATTTATCTACATTAAAATATTGTGCCTGCGGATGGGCAAATACCATCGCCGATACGGAAGCTTCCGGTTCCATCATCGATCCGTCGGTCAATTCCACCCCGATATCCTGCGGCTTCATCAAGTCGAACAGCAGCTCCTGATCATCTAAGTTCGGGCAAGCGGGATAGCCGAACGATACGCGGATGCCTTGGTATCTGGCACCAAAGCGCTGTTTCATCGTAAATTCCGGAGGATCCGGAAAGCCCCATATATCGCGCATCATATGGTGTATTCTTTCCGCAAGCGCTTCGGCGGTTTCCAATGCCAGCGCCTGCAGCGCATGGGAACGCAGATAATCTCCCTTTTTCTTCCATTCTTCAGCCTTCTCGCGAATGCCGCGTCCGGCGGTAACGACGAGAAATCCGACATAATCCATCACGCCGCTGTCTACGCTTTTCAGAAAATCGGCCAGACACAGGTAAGGCTCGCTCTGCTGCCTCGGAAAGCTGAACGTTTTCAGCAGCTTGCCGTGATCCTGCGGATCGTAAACGAGAATATCATTGCCCGAGGAATGCGCCGGAAAAAAGCGGTACATGCCGTTCGCCTGAATAAGTCCCAACCGGCTTGCTTCTTCCAGAATGCTATCGATCGTTTCCTTCAGTTCGACGGCCTTTTCATTTTTCTCGGCGAGCAGCTGCTCGACGCTGCCCTTCAAGCCCAGATGATGGCCAAGCAGCATCTGCATATTGATATAAGGAATAATATGGCTTAATGGAATATTGCGCATCACATGACGGTCGGTATCCGGCGCGACATAAACCTCCGCATCCTGGCTGATGGAAGAGCGCACGGCCCTTGTCGCTGCCGGCAGTTCGCTTTTCTTGCCCGCTTCCATCACATTGGATTCCTTGCTCGCTCTCATTTCTTCGATCAATTTCTGCCGCAGCTGGGGATTGCTGATCTGATTGGCCAAATCCAAACCGTTCATCGCATCTTTGGCATACAGTACAAGACCTTCGTATTCCGGAGAGATCCGGGTTTTCGTAAACTTCCTCGTTAATGCGGCGCCTCCTACGAGAATCGGTACATCCACGCCTGCCGCTTTCAAATCTTGGGCGGTTATGACCATTTGCTGCGCGGATTTGACCAATAGTCCCGACAACCCGATCGCATCCGGCTTCTCCTTGCGGAAAGCCTCGATCAATTGCTCCGGAGGTACCTTGATGCCCAAATTGACAATTTGATAACCGTTGTTGGACAAAATAATTTCCACAAGATTTTTGCCGATATCATGCACATCGCCTTTGACGGTTGCGAGAAGGATTTTGGCTTTAACCGATGATTCCGTCTTTTCCATATGCGGCTCGAGATAGGAAACCGCAGCTTTCATCGCTTCGGCGCTCTGCAGCACCTCGGCGACAATCAGCTCATTGTTGTTAAACAACCTGCCGACCTCGTCCATCCCCGTCATCAGCGGGCCGTTGACAATATCGAGCGGCTTGTATTTCGTCAGCGCCTCGTCCAGATCGGCCAACAGGCCTTCCTTCGTTCCTTCAACAATATAAGAAGCGAGACGCTCCTCGAGCGACAGGTTGGAAATCTTCTCTGTCTTGTCCTTTTTCCTGCCCCGGAAATAGGCGACAAATTCGGCCAACGTCTCGTCATTGGTGTTGAAGATCAGCTCTTCCGCGAGACGGCGTTCCTCCTCCGGTATCGAGGCGTAGCGCTCCAGTTTCTCCGTATTGACAATCGCATAATCGAGGCCTGCTTTCGTGCAATGATATAAGAAAACGGCGTTAAGCACCTCGCGGCCGACCTCCGGGAGCCCAAAGGAAACGTTGCTGATGCCGAGAATCGTCTGGCATGCGGGCAGCGCTTCTTTGATCAAGCGGATGCCTTCGATCGTCTCCTTGGCGGAGCCGATATATTGTTCATCCCCTGTTCCCACCGGGAAAACCAGCGGGTCGAAGATGATGTCCTCCGCATTCATCCCGTATTTGTTCACCAGAAGATCATGGGAGCGCTTGGCCACCGCCAATTTATCCTCCTTGCTGATCGCCTGGCCTCTTTCGTCAATGGTGCCGACAACTGCTGCCGCTCCGTAGCGATGAATGAGCGGAACGATTTTCTCGAATTTATCCTCGCCGTCCTCCAGGTTGATCGAGTTGATGATCGCTTTTCCCTGGGAATATTTCATCCCGAGCTCGATCACTTTCGCATCCGTGGAATCAAGCACAAGCGGGACTTTGACTTTTTTGGTTACATGCTGCAGAAATTTTTCAATGTCTTCGGTTTCGTCGCGATCGGGATCCTGCAGGCAGACATCAATGACATGCGCCCCGCCTTTCACTTGAGCCCGGGCGATTTCCGCAGCTTCTTCAAATTTGCCTTCGGCAATCAAGCGCTTGAATTTGCGCGAACCCAGAACATTCGTCCGCTCCCCGACCATTAACGGACGATTTTCCGGTTCAACATACACGGTTTCAATCCCGGAGACAGCCGGCGGATGGTTGCCCGACTGTTTTCTCGGCGGGTATTTACTCAACGTTTCGGACATTGCGCGAATATGCGCCGGCGTCGTGCCGCAGCAGCCTCCGGCGATATTCAACCAGCCCATTTCGGCGAATCCGGCCATTTTTTTTGACAGCGACTCCGGGGATTCGTGATAATGCCCGTCTTCATCGGGAAGTCCCGCATTCGGATAGCAGCTGATCGCCGCCTTGCTGACCTCGGACAGCGTACGGATATGATCCTTCATGAACTCCGGTCCGGTTGCGCAATTCAGTCCTACGGCTACCGGATTCAGGTGCTCCAGCGAAATGTAAAAAGCATCGATCGATTGGCCCGCAAGCGTTGTGCCCATCGGCTCTATCGTTCCAGACAAAATCACGGGAAGCGTTTTGCCTGAATGTTCAAAGGCTCTGTGAATTCCGATGCTGCCCGCTTTTACATTCAGCGTATCCTGCGAGGTTTCCATCAGCAGCACATCCACGCCTCCGTCGATCAAGGCCAATGCCTGCTCATAGTAATTATCCGTCAATTGATCGAAGCTGATGCCTCCTGTAACCGACAGTGTTTTCGTAGTCGGTCCCATGGAGCCCGCAGCATAACGCGGCCATTCAGGTGTGGAGTAGCGATTGACCGCCTCAACCGCAAGCTTGGCAGCAGCCAGAGTAATCTCGTAAGCTTTCGCTTCAAGTCCGTATTCGGCTAAAACAACTGCGGTCGAACCAAAGGTGTTCGTTTCCACAATATCAGCGCCTGCTTCCAGATAGGCTTCGTGGATGCTCGTAATCAAGTCCGGTCGGGTCAGCACAAGCATTTCGTTGCAGCCGTCATATTCCTCTCCGCCAAAATCGGTTTCCGTCAAATTTGCCTGTTGAATCATCGTGCCCATGGCACCGTCAAGAATCAATATTTTTTTGGCCATTTGTTGTTTCAGATCGGGTTTATTCATCAGCTGTCTTCCCTCCTGCATGCTTTTTCTTTCTATATAATGAAAATAAAAAAATTTGCGCATCAGCAAATAATATATAGTCTACCAAAGATATCGGATTTTAGAAAGACGGACATCGACATCTGTTTTTTTATCGCATATAATACAAATTGCAATGATCAATGATAAAAAGGAGGATTCCTGTGGCTGAAATACGTATTCGAAACACGAACGAGCGAATTTCCTCAGATGCCGATATCCGGGCATTTTTGGATTCTCAAGGTGTATTGTATGAGCATTGGAACCCGGAAAAGCTTCCGCAGCAGCTGCAAAATAAATTCGTATTAAGCGATGAAGAAAAATCCGAAATTCTCTCGACCTTCGATGGCGAAATCCGCGACCTGGCCGAACGCCGCAGCTACAAAACATGGGACGTCATAGCCCTTTCCGAGGCTACTCCGAATCTGGATGAGCTGCTTAAAAAGTTCGAGCAGGTACATACCCATACCGAGGATGAGGTAAGGGCCATTACGGCCGGCAAAGGCATATTCATCATTAAAGGCAGCGAGGATGTCGGATACTTTGATGTTGAATTGACCGCCGGAGACGTCATTTCCGTTCCGGAAAACACGCCGCACTTTTTCACCCTGATGGAGAACCGCCAGATTGTCGCCGTCCGCTTATTTATCGAACCCGCCGGATGGGTGGCGCAGCCGTTCGACGATCCTTCCTTCCATTAAATGAAACAAACCCGATGCTTCTTGTACAGAAGCCGTCGGGTTTGTTTTTTAGCGAACAATTGCCAAAAGCTGCTCGAGATCCGTGATCGTATAGGTCGGTTCAACCTCGCCTTCAAGCGGCTTGCCGATGCGGTTGATCCATGCGTTCCTCATACCCGCCCGATATGACCCCAAAATATCTGTCGTCAGCTTGTCCCCGACCATCAAGCCTTGATCCGCTTTAATATTCAAAAGCTGCATCGCATATTCGAATATGGCGGGGGACGGTTTCCCTTGACCGAAATTGCCGGAAATCACGATATGCTTGAAGTATGAAGCGAGTCCGGGTACGCCGTTGATCTTTTCCTCCTGCAGATCGGGCGCTCCGTTGGTGAGCAGCAGCAGATCAAAGTTTTCTTTCAACTGACCGAGCACGCGGAACGTTTCATTGTATACGTAAGGCCGCTTTCTTCTTTCCTGCGGAAACTGCTCCGCCAACCGTGCTGCAAGTGCCTGATCATCAACGCCCAGCATTTTTAGTCCATTAGTCCATGCATCCTTCCGATAACTCGGTGCAAGCTTCTCCAGCTTGCGGAACTGCTCATCGCTTCCGCCGGTAAAGTTCGCCCACAGTCCTTCAAAAGGATTGATTCCGATCTGCTTTGTAAAGGGAAATGTCTCATAGGACTCGTATAAAGCTCTGGCTTCCCTGCGAACGGCCGCCTCAAGCTTGTCCGCCTCTAATCCCGTCTCTGCGGAAGCCGTTTGGCAGGTCGCCGCAAATGCCTCGGCAACGCTGCGATCGTCCCATAATAACGTATCGTCCAAGTCAAATAAAACTGCTTTCAAGTTCATCCCGATTGCTCCTCTTCTTCCCAGATGCATGCATGTCATTATTGATTTCGATTTCAGCTGCCCGCTTGGGGGCTGATCCGGTTATTAATCGTTATTGCAGCGAGTTTCGTTCGTCTGTCAATGCCACGCCATGAGCGCGTGCAAATTCCTTTAAACGCTCCGCAATCGCATCTGTGTCATAACGCTGAATAAGACGAGAGAAAATCCATCTCGATTTGTTCTTCTTCAGCACAATGATTACAGCGCCGTTTTGCAGCATAATTTGTTTAATGTCTTCCGAAGAGGCGAATTTTAAGGCATTCCAGCGGCGGAAGGTCAGTTGATTGCGCTTCACCTCGATAAAAGGCCTGCGAAAAAAGAAAATCAAGGCCAGCAAAAGATAACTGCCGACAGTTACCCAGTATATCGTCGTACCCGCGGTTGAAGCAAACAGGATCATATACATGATACCGACAGCTGCAAGCACGGTGGGAAACAACCATCCCCTGCCTTTAAATTTCTCCTGAGTTTTCGGCGAGTCCGGCTTCCGCCCGTATTTTTCCCGCTGCTTGTTTACATTCTTGCTGTTTTTCGCCACCATTCGTTCCCATTTGCGCGTCATGGTCAGTCCTCCCAGATGATCTTAATGACTACTCCTCTTTATCTACAATGCGAATGTTATCCAGTTGGGACTTGAGATTTCTTTTAAACGCGTCGATATATGTTCTCCGCAAACGCTGCTGCTCGGACTTTTCCTCACTGTTAAGCCCGACAGATTTTTGTTTTCTCGCCAGTTCATTGATTCTGGCAACCAATTGATCAATATCCATGAAAATGTCCTCCCTATTTGCTACATCAATACTTTGACATGACGTTTGCTGAATGTCAAGCCGTGAGGCCTGTTATTCCAGAGGCGAAAATGAATCAAAAAAAGAGTGGATGATTGCTCCACTCTCAAAGTTGCAATTATATTATAACGGGATACCGAATCATCCCGCCTTATAAGTTACCGCTTATGGGTTCGCCGGGAGTATAAGACGCTGTCCCTCAAAAATCATACTGTTCTCGATATGATTCAGCTTCTTGATTTTCGCGATATAAGAACGTATGTTTCCTCCTTCGGAAATATGCGCCTTTGCAATCGTCCACAGCGTATCACCCTGTCGAACGAAAACCGTTGGATTGAACTGAACAGCCTGGTATGTCAAAGCCTCCTTATCGATATGGGAGACGGAGGAAGCACTTACGGCATATGCATTGACAAGCGCTCCGGAAGCGAAGATCAGGCTGATCACAACCGCGACCAGCATGAATCGGAATAATTTCATCTGAAGGCCGCCCTTGCTTCGGTTCGAAGACGTCTGGATACGAGTCGCTTTCTCCTTCGGCAAATGGCGATTATCTTCCATATAACTATAATATGTAATCATTAGAATCACTCCAAACATATGTTCTGAATATAGATTATCACGAACAGACGTTTGTGTCAAGTCATTTTTCGAACCTATGTTTGTACGAACGGCTATTCTATGTTATACTGCAAATAACCAAGATTAGGAATCGGGAGTGATGAGATTGTCTAAAATTTCTAATCGTCAGCAGGCGATTCTGACGTTCATCAAAAATGAAGTCAGGGAAAAAGGATACCCCCCTTCCGTCAGAGAAATCGGCGAAGCGGTCGGATTGGCTTCCAGCTCCACTGTCCACGGCCATCTCGAACGACTGGAGAAAAAAGGCTTGATCCGCAGGGATCCGACAAAGCCAAGAGCCATTGAAATATTGGATATGGATGAAAACGATGCGATGTATGCGCTCTCCATCGCCAGGGTTCCTTTAATCGGAAAAGTCACAGCCGGCGTGCCGATCACCGCCACGGAAAATATCGAAGATTATTTTCCGCTGCCGGGACATTATGTCGGCGATTACAACGTCTTCATGCTCCATATCTCAGGCGACAGCATGATAGAAGCAGGCATCCACGACGGGGACTATGTAATCGTCAGACAGCAGCAAACCGCCAACAACGGCGATATTGTCGTCGCGATGACCGATGAGGATGAAGCGACAGTCAAACGCTTCTACAAGGAAAAAGATCATTTCCGCCTGCAGCCGGAAAATTCCACGATGGAACCGATACTGTTGAACAACGTGACGATTCTCGGACGCGTAATCGGGTTGTTCCGGGATTTGCATTAAATTCGCTCCGGCAAAATACGCCATCATCCCAAAAAAGGCAAAAAGGCCGTTTCGAAGAAATCTTTCGATACGGCCTTTATCTTTATCGCACCATGCGATTTATAGTTGTTCAATGAATCGACAAATGAACAAAACGTTTTAATCGCTGCAAAGTTTGAATTCTCGCTTGTTCCTCCATAGCTTCCTCCAGCTGCATAAGCTTGGAATCTCCGAACTTGCGGTTTAAAGCCCATAAAATAAGCTGGTCCGCAATTTGCGGATTTTTCGGAAGAAGAGGACCGTGTAAATATGTACCGATCACGTTCTTGAAACAAAACCCCTCTGTTTTATCGACTCCGTTATTGCCAAATCCGTGCACAACTTTTCCAAACGGCTTCCCTTGATGAAAGGTTCTGCCGGAATGGTTTTCGAACCCAATGATTTGTCCGTGCTGCCCCGATTCGATGATCAGATCGCCTACAAAGCGCTGCTTCTCTCCTTTTGTGTAATAATCGAATAATTCGATTCCTTTAATTTTTAATCCGTCCTGTGACTGATAATATTGCCCCAAAAGCTGATATCCTCCGCAAATCGCCAAAGCAGCGGCGCCATCCTCGATCAATCTCTTGATTTCTTGACGAATCCCGAACAACTCGCCGCTAAGCAATCGCTGCTCCCGATCACCCCCGCCTCCCCAAAAAAACATATCCGCATCTTTAAGAGACAAGTTAGCCGTTTCCGTGACATTCTTGATGTGCAGCCGAATGTTGCGCCATTCGCACCTTTTTTGCAGAACCAGCAAATTCCCTCGATCACCATATAAATTCAAATGCTGGGGAAAAAAATTATACAAAATCAACTCTCTCATTAGACTTTGCCTCTCTGCTTAAAATTTTCTTCGCTTTTTCCAATGCGGTATAGGTTGGCAAGACATAGGTTGGCAGCGGATGCGCGAGCGTATATTGAACCGCCTGATCGATATCAGGAATTTCGAGAACCCGATTTGCAGTAATTTCCGCGTACTTAAGCCGCAGCATCAGTTCGGATGAGCGGCTGCCCGAGCAAATGACCTGCTCAATCGTATTTTGGTTTAACACCTCAAAATCTACATCCAATAACCAGGATATGTCCTCCCCGTCTGCAACATAGTTGTTCAGGATAATCAGAATTTGTTTCTTTGTCGAGTCGGACATGATTTCTTCCAAAATGACATTGGTTCCGGAAGGATTTTTATTCAGGTTTAAAATATATGGAAAATCATAATGGTAAAAGGTTTCCATCCTGCCATCCGATGGTTGATATTGGGATAAAGCCGTTTGAATGTCATTGAAGGAGACGCCATTTACCGATGCCGCAGTCATGGAGGCCAGAGCATTGTAAATATTGTATGTACCTTTTAAAGCTGTGTCATATCGATGATCCATGAGCTCAAATGACAGAGACGGTTTGGATTGAATCCATTTTGCTTCATAGTCCGGCAATTGTCTTGAAAACCCGCATGGACAGCAATAATTGCCTAGTTGACAGTAATAAGTATCTTGATAAGCCATCTTTTCACCGCAAAGCGGGCAAAATACGGATTCACCCGCAGTGAAATTTCCTACATTAAGATTGCCCGGCTTTACGCCGAAAAAAATCGTTTCTTTTTGCAGATAATGTGCAAATTGCATCACCAGAGGATCGTCGGTATTCAAAATGAGTTTGGTTTGAACCGGTTTTATCGCCTCCATTATTTTTTTGATCAACACGTCAATTTCACCGTAACGATCCAATTGATCGCGAAAAAAGTTGATGACCACAATGTGGCTCGGCTTAACCTGTTTGATAATGGCCGGCAAACTGCCCTCATCCACCTCAAAAACAGCACAATCTGTCTTAACTTTTCCCATCAAGTTTGCTGCTTTTATCATACAAGCTGTAATCCCGCTCAGCATGTTGGCCCCTCCCTGATTATGAATGACTTGATTTCCGGATTGTCTCATCATACTTGCCAACATGTTGGAAGTCGTCGTCTTCCCGTTAGTTCCAGTAACAAAAATAACGGTTTTTAAATTTTCTGCAAGTTTTTCTAAGATGACTGGATAAAAACGCAATGCAACTGTTCCGCTGATCGTGGTGCCTTGATATCCGCGAAGCCTGCTAAGAAAAAAAGCCCCCTTTGCCAACAATATAATCATCATTAACCGAAACATCGCTTTTCCTCCATGATGTTGCCAATTTTGATTTGCGAATACGAATAATCATTCAGTAATTTTTCTACAGAGCAATATTCATAAATAAATATAAATCTCAAATATGAGAATCCCATTTGAAAAATTCAAATTTAAAAAATTTTTAGCCATGGGCAAGCATAAATTTCCTGCGTACACAAAAAAGACCTCGATCCCGTAGGGACCAAGGCCTCCTTTTTTATTATCAATAAAGCTCGATGTACTGATCGCGTTCCCATTGGTGGACCTGCGTGCGATACATGTCCCATTCGATTTCCTTAAGTTCCACGAAATGAGCCAAAGCGTGTTCGCCCAATGCCTCGCAGATCACTTCGTCGCTCAACAGCTCATTGATCGCTTCCTTCAATGAGGACGGAAGGCTCGGAATGCCAAACTCGATTCTTTCCTCATCGCTCATGATGTAGATATTGCGATCGGTCGGCGACGGAATCGACAAATTGTTTTCAATGCCGTCCAAGCCTGCTCTGAGCATGACCGCCAAAGCCAGATAAGGATTGGCCGCAGGATCCGGATTGCGCAGCTCGATGCGTGTGCTGAGTCCGCGCGAAGCCGGGATGCGGATCATCGGTGAACGGTTGCTCGCCGACCAAGCTACATAGCATGGAGCTTCATATCCGGGAACGAGACGCTTATAGGAATTGACTGTCGGATTCGTAATGGCGGCAAAAGCACGGGCGTGCTTTAATGATCCGGCCATATAGTTGCGGGCAACGTCGCTCAATCCGAGTTTGTCGCTCTCATCGTAAAAGGCATTTTCATTTCCTTGGAACAACGATTGGTGGCAGTGCATGCCGGATCCGTTGACGCCGAAGAGCGGCTTTGGCATGAAAGTAGCATGCAAGCCGTGTTTTCTGGCAACGGTCTTGACCACCAGCTTGAAGGTTTGAATTTGATCCGCAGCTTTAACCGCGTTTGCATATTTAAAATCGATTTCATGCTGACCCGGGGCGACCTCATGATGAGAAGCCTCAATTTCAAAACCCATTTGCTCCAGCGTCAGCACGATGTCGCGACGGCAGTTCTCGCCGAGATCGGTTGGCGCCAAGTCAAAATATCCGCCCTGGTCGTTCAATTCCAAAGTAGGATTGCCCTTTTCGTCGGTAAGAAAAAGGAAAAACTCGGGCTCCGGTCCGACATTCATCGCGGTAAAGCCCATCTTGCCCGCGAGCTCGAGATTGCGCTTCAAAATTCCGCGCGGATCTCCGGCGAACGGGGTGCCGTCAGGCATATACACGTCGCAGATCAGCCTGGCTACTCGATCCTCGGTAACCCAAGGGAATACCACCCAAGTTTCCAGATCGGGATAAAGATACATATCGGATTCCTCGATGCGGACGTAGCCTTCGATCGACGAACCGTCAAACATCATTTTGTTGTCGAGCGCTTTTTCCAATTGGCTGACGGGAATTTCCACATTTTTGATCGTTCCCAACAAGTCGGTAAACTGCAGGCGGATAAATCTTACATTCTGTTCCTTGGCTATTCGCAAAATGTCTTCTTTGGTATAACCCACGCTATTCCCTCCTGTAAATAATCAAGAATTATTTTAAAAATCGGGATAGTTCGCCCTGAATCAAAGAAACTTGGCCGGGACGCTTTCCCGTCATCAGCTGCTGCTTTAAAAATTTATGCAGCTGGGACTCGGTCATTTCCTTTCGTTTGGCCTGCGTCTGATCGTTGATGATCGTCGCATCCTCGGATTCGAGATCGACGGGCTTCAGCATTTGCTTGATGCCTGCAATGTTGACGCCCTTTTCGATCAGGCTCTTGATTTCCAACAGACGTTCCACATCGTTAAATGAAAACAGCCGCTGATTCCCATCGGTTCGGGCTGGAAAAATTAAACCTTGCTGCTCATAATAACGGATTTGTCTGGCCGTAAGATCCGTCAGCTTCATCACAATGCCGATTGGAAAAAGAGCCATGTTTCGGCGGATTTCATTGCTCATGTTCATCAACCTTCCATCTTTGTGATCGATTTCATTGTATACTTGATGACCAAAGATGTCAAGGTATGTAAGGTTTAGTCACAATAATTTTTTTTCCATTAATTTCTGTACCGCCGTCAATACGCCCAATTTGGCATGTGAATAGGTCAACCCGCCCTGCAAATAAGCGACATAAGGATCGCGCAGCGGTGCATCCGCAGACAGCTCCAAGCTGCCCCCCTGCATAAATGTGCCTGCCGCCATAATCACCGGATGGTCATAGCCCGGCATCTCCCACGGCTCCGGAACGACATGGGCGTCAACCGCAGCAGCCTGCTGAATGGCCTGTACGAAGGTGATCAGCTGTTCTTTTTTGCTCCATTTGACCGCTTGGATGATATCCGATCTGGCGCTGTTCCATAAAGGATGGGTGTCGAATCCGAGCTGCTCGAAAACAGCCGCGGCAAACACCATGCCTTTCAGCGCCTGGCCGACAAAGTGAGGAGCAAGGAAAAAGCCCTGATACATCGGACGGGTCGCTCCGAGCATCGCCCCAACCTCGCCGCCGATCCCCGGAGCGGTCAAACGATAGGAGGCAAGCTTGACATATTGCCGTTTTCCGGCAATATAACCGCCTGAAGGCGCCAAACCGCCTCCCGGATTTTTGATCAATGAACCGGCGATTAAATCCGCTCCGGCCTCAGTAGGCTCCGTTTCTTCGGTAAATTCGCCATAGCAGTTATCGACGAATACGATCAGATCCGGGCGCAGGGCCTTGACCTTTGCCGCCATCTCCCCGATTTGCGCGACGCTGTAGGAGGACCGCCAAGCATACCCGCGTGAGCGTTGAATGCCGACAACCTTGGTTTTATCGGTCAGGCTGCGCTCCACGCCGGCCCAATCCACGGACCCGTCAGGCAAAAGCGCCACCTCGCGGTAACCGATGCCGAAATCCTGCAGCGAGCCGGTGCCGTCGCCCGGCTGCCCGATCACCTTGTGCAGCGTGTCATACGGCCTTCCGGTAATGTACAGCAGCTCGTCCCCCGGACGAAGCACACCGAACAGCGCAGCGGTAATCGTATGCGTGCCGGATGCGAAATGGGGACGAACCAATGCCGCTTCGGCACCGAACACCTGGGCATAGACGCTGTCAAGCACTTCCCTCCCCCGGTCGTTGTATCCATAGCCGGTTGAAGCGTTAAAATGAAAATCGCTTACTTTGTGATCCTGGAAGGCGGAAATGACTTTCCACTGATTGACATCTATCAGCCTGTCCAAATTTTGGTGAATGGATGCTGCTTTATTTTCCGCTTGCTGTGCAAGCTCCAACTGTTTCGATAAACGCCGTATCAATTTTGCTTTCCCCTCCCGTTCCCTGATTTCATGGCACTAGCTGCCGTCCGGCAGCTTCGTCGGACGATGCTCATAGCCGGACAGCATATAGGCATATTTATCATAAACGGGGTCTTGAATGTGCACGGAAAGCCGCATCACAGCCTCATCCAAATCCTGCTCCAAAACCGTTCCGATGCGGAACAAAAGCGAGATGATCTCGCCTTTCTCCGCCGGGACGTAAAACAGCTTGGAAGCTCCGCCCAACTTGGCGTCGATGGCTTCCTTCAAACGAAGCAAATCTCCCTCGTCGTTGGCGGAAATTTTCAGAATGCCGGTTCCTTCCGCCAGCAGCTGCTGCT
The DNA here is from genome assembly GCA_964514665.1 of uncultured Caryophanales bacterium. Lineage (GTDB taxonomy): Bacteria > Bacillota > Bacilli > Paenibacillales > KCTC-25726 > CAZESH01. Next base: position 15,195 of record CAZESH010000014.1, on the reverse strand, counting down.
TTTGCTCTTCCGTACATAAATCGATTTTATTATAGACAAGCAGCCGCTCTTTGTTTTGTGCGCCTAGCTCGGAAAGCACCTGGTCGACCACATCCATCTGCAGCGTATGCATGTCCGAAGAGACGTCAACGACGTGCACAATCAGGTCGGCTTCGCAAACCTCCTCCAGGGTGGCTCGAAATGCCGCAACCAAATCATGCGGCAAATTCTGAATAAAGCCCACCGTATCGGTCAGCACCGCTTCTTTTCCACTCTCCAGCTTAAGCGCGCGAGACAAGGGATCAAGCGTTGCGAACAACTGATTCTGTTCATAGGCGTCCGCCTTGGTGAGACGGTTTAACAGCGTGGTTTTTCCCGCGTTTGTATAGCCTACGAGCGCAGCTTGGAAAACCCCCGTCTTTTTCCGCCGTTCGCGAAGCATTTGACGGTGCCTGACGACATCCTGAAGCTGGCGCTTGAGCTCGCTGATGCGGTCGCGGATGTGCCGCCGGTCCATTTCCAGCTGTGATTCTCCGGGACCGCGGGTACCGATTCCTCCGCCAAGTCTGGAAAGATTTTTGCCGTGACCGGACAATCGCGGCAGCAGATAGCTGAGCTGGGCCAGCTCAACCTGGATCTTGCCTTCCTTCGTATTCGCGCGCTGTGCGAAAATATCAAGAATCAGTTGGGTACGGTCGATAATTTTGGCATCCAGCTCGCGCTCCAGATTGCGGACTTGCGCTCCGGAAAGCTCTTGATCGAATATTACCGTCCCTGCCTTGTGGAACTGCAAAGCGGAGGCGACTTCCTCCACCTTGCCCTTGCCGATCAGCGTGCGAGCGTCAGGCGTATCCCGCTTCTGCGTGACGAAATCCGCCACTTCCACTCCTGCGGTTTCGGCCAGACGGGACAACTCTTCCATGGCGTACTGCTCGGCCGCTTCCCCTCTGCTTCCGGAAGGATTAAAGCTGACTAGTACTGCGGTTTCCGTTCCCGATACTAAGGTTTCATAGGTTTTGTTTTGCATGGCGTCCCCTTTTGTATTTATAACTGATTATGTGTTTTTTTTATTATCTATAAATCATTTTATCAAATTTCAGATCTTCCGGTCGAATCGCCATCAAATCCTGCCTTGACGGCTGCTTGATGGAGCGTATCAGCCTAACGGCTTGATGACGCACAGATTTCTCGATCATATTGCGCACATATCTCGCATTGCTGAATGATTCATACAGTTGTTCCTTTGCCTGGTTCAAATGCTGGCGCAGCTTCTCGAGCGATAACGGCGAAAATAAATAATCGCGTTCCTTTACCATCTGCTCGGCAATTTGCAGCAGTTCCTCCACGCTGTAATCGGGAAAGTCCACCTGAATCGGAAAACGCGAAGGCAGTCCGGGATTGGTTGCCAGAAATGCATCCATCTCTTCAGGATACCCCGCGAGGATCAACACAAAATCTTCCTTGTGATCCTCCATCGACTTCACCATGCAGTCAATCGACTCCTTGCCGAAATCCTTCTCGCCGCCGCGCGCCAGGCTGTAAGCTTCATCTACAAACAATATGCCGCCCATGGCTTTCTTGATCAAATCTCTGGTTTTGATTGCCGTATGCCCGATATATTCTCCTACCAAATCGGCGCGTTCCACCTCCACCAGGTGGCCTTTCTTCAAAACCCCCATTGCTTTAAACATGCGGGCCAGAATTCTCGCCACAGTTGTTTTCCCCGTTCCCGGATTGCCTTTAAACACCATATGATAGACCTGCGAGCCTGGCTGCAAGCCGGCCTGACTGCGGTACTGGTTAACCTGCAAAAGCGCATAGATCTCGTACACGAGCCGTTTTACATGATCCAATCCGATCATGTACTCCAATTCCTTCATGATTTCGGCCAGTTCTCCATCCGCAGGCACCGGATTTCCCTGCAGCTGCGTATCGCCAATCGCTGTACGCGGTTCATTGTCATGGTTATGGATCAAAACTTGAATTTGCCGGGATGAACGCCTCACACCTATGGATTCTCCAGTCAGTACGCTGCCTGTCATCAACCATCACCTCTTTGTTTGGGGTGATATAAGTATACGCAGGAGCCCAGTATGTGTGCACAACGGATTGCGTCAAGCACGTCCGTAACTTCCCGGACTATCCGTCTTTTTGCAGGAATCGGGCGACCGTGCGAAATACCTCTTCGGCTTCCACATCCAGACAAATCATATGCTTTGATTTGGGGAATATTCTGCTTTCCGTAGGCCCCCCCAGATGCTTGAGCAAATAACGGGCGCTGTTAGGATGAACTACCTGATCGCTTCCCGATTGAATGACCAGAGTCGGCGCCTTTACCTGTTCAATATCCGCCCGCAGATGCTTCGCCAGCTGCATAAATTGCAGCGCGGCAGCAAGCGGAATGCGCTTTTCCCCGTACAGCTCCGTCAAGCTTCCCTCGAGGATATGTTGGGTGATATGACGCATAAAACGAACCGGGCTGACATAAATGACAGAAGCATTAAGCAATACAAGACGGCGCACGGGGTATCGGGCAGCCAAATGAGCCGCGATCATTCCCCCCATGGAAAAGCCGATCAGATCGAATGCTCCGCTTGTCGAAACGAATCGCTCGGCTTCCCGTTCCATCGCTTCGACCCACATCTTCCAATTCACCTTTCCCAAATCGCGCAAATGGCTTTCATGTCCGGGAAGCGTCGGAATACGCACCTTGTATCCGTGTTTTGCAAGAAATTCACCCAGCGGCTCGACCTCGTAGGGACCGCCGGTAAATCCGTGAATCAGCAGCAGCTTGTTTTCATGCTTTTGCTCTCTCGTCATCGCTGTTCATCCTTGCTCCCACTTTTTTTACCGCCATCGTTAACTCAACTTTACTTGTATTTTATGGCAAGATCAAGCTTCCTCCGCAAACGGAATTACGCACTGCATGCAAAAAGCGAAAACCGCGGGAGCTGTTCTCGTCTCCCACGGCTTCGCGCGCGTGCTGTATTTTTACTTTTTCAATTCCGGAGCGGTAAGCACGATTCGCCCGTCTTCAAAGCTTACCTTCAGTTTATTGGAGTCTGCTGCGCCTATGTCCTCAAGGAAATTGGAAGGAATTTGCAATCTTCCCACTTTATCCAGCACGGCATATTCCTCATGCGTATCGCTCTCATCCTCGCCAAGCTCGCTCTCCAGCTCATCGAGCTGCTCGGCGTACGATTTTCTGCGCAAAATTTCCGAGGAGGTTTTGCCGTCACGGATGGCCACGACGCGATCCACCTTTCTGGCCAGCATCGGATCATGCGTGACGATCACGATCGTCAACCCCATTCTGCGGTTTAAATCGCGAAACAAATCCATAATCTGATTGGCCATTTTGCTGTCGACCGATCCGGTAGGTTCATCGGCAAGCAGGATTTTGGGATGATTGGCCAGCGCAATGGCGATTGCCACCCGCTGCTGCTCGCCGCCTGAAAGCTGGCTGAGCCTGTTCTTCACTCTGTGGCTTAAGCCGACAGCCTCCAGCAGTTCTAGCGCACGCTGCCGCTTTCTCCTGCCTTTAAGCAAAATGGGAAGCTCCACGTTTTCCAAAGCCGTCAAATAAGGAATCAGGTTGCGGGCATTGTTCTGCCATACGAATCCGACGGATTCGCGCTTGTATTTGACTAAATCCTTTTCGGAAAATTTCAGCAGATTTTTGCCGTCGACCAGCAGATTTCCGGCCGAGGGGCGGTCGAGCCCTCCCAGCATGTTCAACAGCGTGGATTTGCCGCTGCCGCTGTTGCCGATAATCGCCATCAGCTCGCCGGGCTCCACATGCAGATCCAACCCCTGCAGGGCAACAACTTCAATATCGGCTACCTTGTAAATTTTCACCAAGTTATCGCAATGAATCATCTTAATCCTCTCCCAGCTTCAGCGCTTGATGGATTTTGATCCGTGATAAAATGACCCCGAGTATCAACAGTCCAATGGCAATCATGAGTCCGATGATGATGAACAGCTGCAGCGTGTCCTCAGCCCGAAAGACGACGAGAAATGGCGGAACCTGGGTTTTCGGATCGAATGAAAGCTGGAACATCGGAACGAAAATGCGGCTAGCAAGCTTACCGATCAAACCTCCGATCAGCACAGCTCCGCCCGAAGTCAATACCTGCTCCGCAGCCATCATGGCAATCAGCTGGCGGAAAGAGATGCCGATCGCGTTGAAAATTCCGAACTGCAGCAGGCGGCTGTTAAAGGACAAGATCCAGTAAAGCAAAAATCCGAAAAAGCTGATCAGAATGGAAATGATAAAGCCTAATGTAAGCTCGCCATTAACGGCCATCTGAAACGGATCATTTTTGGCGTCGATCAACTGTTGAATCGTATCCTGAATGGAAGTCACCGGAATTTTTTTCTCCAGCAGGGCATCGAAAAGCGGTTTGCGCTGGGCCCCCGGCTTCATTTTCAGCCATACCTGATACGGCTCGATCGCCAAATTGTTCTGGATATAGCTCAGGTTCGCCACGACCAGCATCGGTGCCGCCGCATTCTTATCGGCCGATTTCGGATTGGGATTGAAGGTCGGAAAATAATCCACAATGCCGTATACCGTGAACGGTTGGGGATTTATGCTCTCCCATCCCATCATCAGCGGATCGCCCACTTTCAAGTGATCCTGATCGGCAAGCGTTTTGGATATCAGCACCGCCGAAGGTTCCGAGGCGATTAAATTCAGATACTCGTTAATATGATGGTTAAGCAGTCCGTTGCGGTACCATTCGGTTTGTCCGAACTCATTGGTTTCAATCCCCATCAAGGTGACAAATTCGTTGCTGCTGTTCAGATTAACCGTAGCATTCTGCTTCGTGAACACTTTCGCCACATGCTCGACTCCGGGCAGATCGGTAAACGGCTGGAACGGAGGTTCGACGTATTGGATTTTCTTCTGCGCAGCACCGGCCTGAGCATTATTGCCGCTCTGGGACTGCGCACTAGGGGCGAAGCTTCCGGGATCGTTGTTTTCCCAACGAATGTCCAGCACGATATCCGCTCCGTTGGCGTAGCTGATCTTGTCGGCGACATTTTTGTTCAAGGTCCGCGCCGCACTCGCGCTGAACAGCCCTGTTGAAATCGTCAGGATCAGGAAAACCATGAGAAATTGATACTGCGTGCCTGATCGGCCCACCTGGATCAAGGTAGCATACAAAGACGGAGGCCACCATTTTTTGCCGATCCAGTAAATCAAGCGAATGATCCATGGATATATGCGCAGAATGAAAATCCCCGCTCCGAGCATGAACAGCGCCGGAACCAGAAAGAGCAGCGGATCCATTTTCAGATCCCCGGAATCTAGCCCCAGACTCAGCAAGTCCTTCATGCGGCGATGAAACATGTTCAGTCCGTAGAGCGATACGCCGATCAATATAAAATCAAGGAAAATTTTATGCCAGAAAGAGGAGCCTTGCTTACGCGCCAAATCTCTTTTGTAGCTGACGATTGTAGCCCTCGTTGCGCGAAATGCCGGAACCAGCGTCATCAAAATCGAGGCAAGCACCGCATACAAGGCGTATCGATAGGACATCGCATCGCTCTTCGTATGGATGGCCGTGCGCTGCACGAATTCCAAAAATCCATTGGAGGATCCCAGCATTTTCGTGAATACTACCGCCAACCGCGGCCCGATTAAATACGCAAGCAATCCGAGCAGGACGCTTTCGATCATATAGGAGAGCATAATTTGCCAGCGGCTGGCTCCACGGCTGCGGAGCACGGCGATCTCGTTTTTCTGCCGTTCCATGATCAGATTGGAAACCATGTACAGGTAAAAAGCAAGCATGATCAATACGGGTACGTTCAACGACCAGAGCATCGTGCGCAGTCTTTTTTCCCTGTCTTCGTAATGAATCAGCGTAGAGGTTGCGTTTCCCTCCACCGTACCGAAGCTGAAGGTGCCGTTAAACCGGCTTTTGACCCAACCGTAAGTGCTTAAATATTGACTGACTTTCTGCAAATCGAACTGGGTGTAATCCATCTCGATAAACCAGTAGGCAAAACGCATCTTGGCGACCTTGCTGGTGAGGAAATCCTTTTTGAACAAATCGTAGTCGATCACGAAAGCATCATCAAAAACGGTCAAATTCCGTCCGTGCCAATACAGGGAAGCGTTGTCCTTTTTGGTAAAAACCCCTACGGGTTTCACAACGATCTTCTGCTTGGAGTCCTTGGCGTCGACAACCAATTCGTTGCCCAGCACAAGGTTCATCTTAGTCAGCAAGCCATCGGTGACCAGCACCTCATACACGCCGTTCTTGGCTTCTTTGGCCGGCATTCTTCCGTCTACCAAACGGATGTTGTCGTACAATCCGGACAGCGCCATAATGTTGCCGTAACGCTTTGTATCCGAATCGACTTTATCCGGATCGAGCGGCAAAAAATGCATTTGAATCGCCGAATACTGCCTTACAAACTGCTGCACCGGCAGGCCGAAGGAAGGCAGCGCATTATTTTCCATAAAACCGTCAAGTGCCTGCAGCTTCGGATAAATCTGCTCCTCTTTCGTACTGTCGTTAATGTAAGCGGCCGCCACAAATCCGCCGGGATATTTGCCCGATTCGATTTGCTTGTTTTGCAAATCTTTGACCAGCATTTTTTGCAGAATCGATTCCGTATAGATCGGCATGCTGCTGACCAATGCGACCGACAGCACCAATCCGGCCAGCAGGCTTAGCTCCAACCATTTATTTTTGATCATTTTGCGAAAGATCATAACCAGCAGTGCCACAGAAAATATTCCTCCCCCTCTGATCTCCCCTGAACATCCAGCCAAGTCCACCGGCTTTTATTGAAGTATGATTTTTTGACCTTCAGTGAGTCCTTTTTGAACTTCTACTTCCGTGGATGTCGAGATCCCCACTTGGACGTCGACTTCCTTGCGGCTTTCGCCGTCAAGTACCTGCACGTAGGTGCGGCCAAGATAAGCACGCAGCCCGTTGCGCGGGATGATCAGCGCCCCTTCCTTTTTCTCGGTGATGATTTCGATATCTGCGGATTGGCCGATCTCGGCTTGATCGGGTACGGTGGGCAGATTGATGTACAGGCTTTTTTTGTAAAGATCCTGAAGCTGCTGATTATCCGTAATCGGCGCGGAGGAAGGCGTTTGCACTACCTTTCCCGTATACGATTTGTTCTGGTAGGTAACCATTACCGGCATGCCTACCTTGACGTCGCTGATGTCGCTTGCCGCCGTATAAACCAGACGAAGCTTCGCCGGATCGGCGACACTGACCAGCACGCGATAAGGATCGACATTATCGCCCGCTTTCAGGGAATCGACAAAAATCGCTTCGCCGTCCTTTTCCGCCACAAGCTGTTTACTGTTCAATTTATCCAAAGCGCGTTCGTATTCGGTTTGGGCAATCTGCATTTGCAGCAGCGCGATTTTCATCGCTTTCTGATCTTGATTTTGTTTGGCTTCGTCCAGCGCCTGCTTGGCCTTTTCCAAAGCCAACTGCTTGTATTTAACCTCCAAATCCAGGTTGTCGACCTCTAGCTGTACGAGCACGTCGCCTTTTTTCACATGATCGCCCGAGCTTACGTTTATTTTCTGAATTCTTCCTCCGGAATGCTTGTATTGATAATATTGAATGTCCGTCGATTCGAAGATGGCGACGCTTTTGATTTCCTTGATGATCGTCCCTTTTTTTACCTCGTAGGTTTCCAGCGTTTCCTTCGAAGGCTTGATTAAGGGAGGAGCCAAAGCGTCTTCCTCCTTGGGCAGCAGCGAACAGCCCGCAAGCAATGAGAAAAGCAAAGTTGCAACTGAAAAATTGATTATCCATTTACCCTTGATCGACAATTTGTCCATCCTCCAATGCATAAACTTGATCCACAATTTCCATGATCGCGGGATCATGCGTTGTAATTACAATCGTAATGCCGAAATCGGCCACAAGATCCTTGAAAAGCTTGATAATTTGCAAGCCGAGCCTGCTGTCAAGCTCTGCCGTCGGTTCATCGGCCAAAATCACATTCGGCTTATGGGCAATCGCCCTGGCAATCGCCACACGCTGCTGCTCGCCGCCGGAAAGCTCGAAAGGCCGATGATTCATTCTTTTGCTCAAGCCTACAAATTCAAGCGCCTGTTCGGTCATGCTGCGGTGCTCGGATGCCGGTACACCGGCAATGCGGAGAGCGAATTCCACATTTTCGTATGCGGACATCAGCGTGACGAGCCCTGCGGATTGAAAAATAAAGCCCATTTGCGTTCGTCTGATCTCGTTGCGATCCTTATCCGACAGATGCGAAATGTCCTTGTCTTTATAATACACTGCGCCCTCCGTAGGCCGATCAAGCGCACCCAGCAAATTGATCAGCGTGGTTTTCCCCGATCCCGATCTGCCTTTAAGCGCAACCAGCCGGCCGCGGGGAATGGAGAGATTGGCGTTTGCCAGCGCCGTTACGGCACCGCCGCCGCTTCCGTATACTTTTTTGATTCCTACCGCCCGCAAAATCGCGGAGGCGGACGGATTCTCATTTATGCCGACATCGGAACGTTGAATCGTTTCCGGTATTTCCATGGTAAAATCACCCGCCTGTCTGAAAATGAATGCGCTTTCCAAGCTTCTTACTCAATTTACCTTGTTTTGTCTAAATGATAAAGACACCTTTTGTTGGAAAAGGTGTCGATTTGTTCGGTATTTTGCGGTTTATGCTATGCATTTTGCTGCTCGTAAGCCTTTGGGGTCAGTCCGGTGATTCTTTTGAATGATTTGGCGAACGATTTGGCATCTCCGAAGCCTACTTCTCCGGCAATCTCGTAAATCTTCTTCTCTCCCTGCAAAATCAACCGCTTTGCTTCCTCTATACGCACCCGGGTCAGCGTTTCCGTGAGCGATTCACCCGTCTCCCTGCTGTATAGATCGCTTAGATAGCTGCGGCTCAATTTCACATAATCGGCAATATCAGTCGTGCCGATATTCTCATGATAATGCATCTGAATATACTTTACCGCCTTTTTGACAAAGGGATGATTCGAGCTTTGTTTGATCGAATCGGCGCCGCGGCCGCTCCAAATGGCTTGCACGGCTTCCAGCAGGAAGCGGCTGAGCTCATTGAAATGAAAGCAGGATGCGATCTTCTCCATGGAAAGGAATCGTTCTTCGAACGCTTCGATATCGCTGTAACCGGATTCACGGATATATCCGGCGGCAAGACCCAGCAGCTCAAAGACGAAGGAATGCAGCTTGCCCAAATCCGGCCTCAGCTTTTTAAGCTCCGCAACAATCAGTTCCGCTTGGTACGTTGCGGCATCCTCGTTATAATTGGCTACCGCCCGCAAAAAATCGTTCTTCAAGGCATTCGGAATCGCAGCCGAATGCTCGTTCAAGAGCGCCATGCGCCCGACAACACGCTCCCGCTTGTCCTCGTAAAATACGGTAAGCAGCTGTTTGCGATGCAGTTCGAGATTGCTCCTGATATCCTCCAGCGATTTCACGGCCTCGCCGATACAGAAATACCAATCGCTTCCGGCAGGATGCTTGGCACGGGACAATAACTGCTCCAAATGCCGAACCGTATGATAGCTGCTTTGGAAAAAATCGTGATCGGAATTCCCGTAATCGTTGCTGCAGAGAATCAGCAGGCTTTGCGGCATATAGCCGGCAATCGCCACAACCGCCTCCGCCAGCGCTTCCTCGAGAAGCAGCTGGTGGCTCCCCGACCAATGAAGCAGTACGGTGAACATCCCGCTGTGATCGGCAAACAATTCGGCTTCCAGCTGATCATCGGCGAATCCGTTTTCGATATAATGGCGGAATCGGGATTGCAATTGCATTTGCCGCGATTGCTCGAGATCGTTTTCCCACCGTCTGATTGTTTCCCGGCGACGCCGTTCCTCCTTCAGCTGGGACTGCGTCTCGCCGATGACTCGCAGCAGCTGCTCGGGCTCCATGGTGGGCTTCAAAATATAATCCTTTGCTCCGAGCTTCATCGCTTCTTTTACATAGGCAAAATCATCCAGACAGCTGAGCACCAGCACTGCCACGTCATCGTCTCGCTGCCGCAGGCTGCGGATCAATTCCAAGCCGTCCATTCTCGGCATGCGGATATCGGTAATCACGATGTCGACGTGCTCGCGGCTCATTCTGTCCAGCGCTTCGACGCCGTTGCTCGCCCCAGTCAGCAGCTGAAAACCGTGTTCCTCCCAGGGAACAAGCTGTTGCAGTCCGATTTGGATAATCGGTTCATCGTCCACAATCAATATGTTCATGATTCAATCCTCGCTTACATGAATGGGTAAAAACAGGCGAATCAGCGTTCCTTGATTTTTCTTGCTGAAGACAAGCATTTTATAGTCCTCTCCGTAATACAATTTGATTTTCTGCCGAATATGGCGCAGCCCGATTCCGCTCATTTTTTCCCGTGCGCCAAGCTTATTCCGTTCATTTTTGTCAAGCTTTTCGATTTCTTCCTCCGACATTCCCTTGCCGTTGTCCGAAACCTCGCAAATCAGCATGTCCCGATCCAATTGAGCGCTCACCGTGATTACGCCGTCCTTGGCTTGCATCCCGTCCATGCCGTGAATCAAGGCGTTTTCAACCAATGGCTGGAGAATCATGCGCGGCACAAGGCAAACTTTTGTCTCCGGTTTGACGTCAAATTCAAGCCGTACGCTTTCACCGTAACGAAACGTTTGAATCTCCATGTAATCATGGATCAGCCCGATTTCCTCCTGCAGCGAAATAAAGTCGCCTTTTTTGCCCAGACTTGCCTGAAGCAATCGGACCAAGGAGCTGACCGCATCGGAAATTTGCGGCGTTTTGTGAATTTTCGCCACCCATTTTATCGTGTTCAAGGTATTGTACAGAAAATGGGGATTGAGCTGGTACTGGAGTGCGGCCATTTCCGCTTCCTTCTTCAGGGCTTCTTCTCTTTTCACCTGCTTGATCAGCTCTTCAAGACGGTTCAGCATTTGATTGTACGCGTTTCCCAATTCGTTGATTTCCTTCATGCTGTTGGCCGTCCAGTAAGCTTTCAAATCCCCCCGCTCCGCCCGCTTCATCAAGCGGCTCAAGCCATGCAGCGGACGTGTGACAAGATTGGCAAATACAAAAGAGCTGATGATCGACAAAGCAAGCAGCAGAACGAAGAAAACAGCTGCAACATAACGGAACGACACGCGGGTTTCGCTTAGGGCTTGATTGTGAACCGTCAGTTGGGAATGCAGGATTGCCGAATCAAGCTGAAGGTTTTCTTGGCTGAGCACCGAACCGCCGAGCGTATCGGCCGCTCCGCTTGTGAAAGGCTGATGCGGCGGAACCGTCGAATGCGCGCCTTCTCCAAAATCCAGCAGAATCCGTGACTCCCCATCCGAAAGCATGATCTCTTGGAAGGGGTACAGCGATTGCAGCTGTTCGAGCCAATTGCTCAAATCGGCAATGATCAACACCTTTCCGGCATACTCGCGGGGAGTCAAAGAAGCCGTATAACGAACTTCAGATACGCTTTGGCCGCTTTGGCCGTCAACGGGTACGAATTGGTAACCGTTATCCAGGATGATTCCCTGTGCGCCCGCATCCAACAGCCGCGAATCCGGACAAATCGACAGACCCGATTCGGTACCCGTTATGCATACGGTGATTTTCCCGTCCAGCATTTGCTGCTGAGCTTGGATCAGCTGGTTGATATAGGCCTTGGCGTTCGGGTCTGAAGCAGACGCGGAATGTTCTGCCCAACCGAAATAGGATTGAGCGACGGCATCTCGGCGAATATTATCGGCAGCTTGGCGAATCAGTTCAAATTCCTTTTGCAATTGCCCGAGAATTTGCAAATGCATGCGCTGAACGCTTGTCTCCGCTTCATGCCGCGCATTTTGCGAGGACAGCTGGTAATAGAAAAGCATTGCCGAAACAATCGGAACCGATCCTACGACCAGCAAATATAAAAGCAGATGAAGCTGCAGCGTTTTCCAAGGAAGGCTGGACAGGCTGCGAAGCCAATTTTTGATCATCAATGAATCCCCATTATGAAGCGATTTTAAAAAAATCCGGTTGGAAACTGTATACTCTTATTCTACATGGATGCGACAAAACCCTACCGGAAATACCTGCTAATCATGCAAAAGAGCGCCTTAAGTGCTCTCCGGGCCGTAGACAAAGTCTGTGTTATGTCGGGTTTATATACTTAAAGTTTGAAAGAGGGATTTCTATTCCCTAGATCGACTGCTTTCCGGCGAGGATGTAACAAATGTCCAGTCCAGACCTGACAGACAGATCCATCGAAGCATTGGCATAAAGGGAAGTTCTCCGACATTTAGGAAATCCTATAACCACTCACTCACTGGCTTTGCCTTCAATCTGCGATCGCTTAGCGCTCTCCAGAGCAGTTTAAGAGGAATTTTGCGGGCGGCTCGTTTGGACTTCAAAACAATAGTCAATTGCGATTTTCGCAATTGCGAGGGCCCGCTGACCGCTCCTTGCTGTCTGCAATTTCGATTTTTGCAATTGCAGACGCGCAGCGCGTTCTAGGTCAGCAATAATTGCCACGATCAATAGCAAGGCTGAGATACCGGCCGTAATAAGCTCGGCTAAGGCGCTGGCGTCGGCGTTGGTGTCAAGCCGGGTGAAGCAGACGGCGTCGGCGTTGGTGTCGGTGTCAAGCCGGATGTCGCAGACGGTGTCGGCGTCGGCTGCGGACTCAATGTCTCGGAAGGTGTCGGAGTCGGCGAGGAGTTTTGCCCGTCTGTTGGTTGAGGCAAACCTGTCGGCCACGGCGCTCCGCTTTGATCAGGCCCTCCGCTTGGCGATGGCGAAGGCTGAAGCCCATCATTTGCCGGCACTTCCGCATCAGCCTCGTTCGACTTCGCTCCCGTCTGATCCGTTCCCGGCAGCACAGGCACGACATAATAGCGGTAAATGCCCGGACCCGCTATCATCAAATCACGCACCGCATGGTCGGTGGTTTGCAAAATCATCGTAAAGGCCGTTTCATCGGGCGCTTGCCGAAACAACCGGTATTCCGCTTTATCCGCGGAAGGTGTCCACTGCAGCAGAATTTCCTTGTCCTGCACATTATAAGCGGCGGTCAAATCTTTAACCGGCTGCGGCGGCGGCTGTTGATCGGGAAGATTGGACGGCTTTGTGAAGTCTCTCGCCTTCGAGCCGGCCAGCGCTTGCGAGAACACTGCGGCGAACATCTTCGCCGGAAAGCTGCTGCCATTGGTCAAATACTGTCCTTTGGTCGTCTTGTCATAGCCCATCCAGATTGCCGCCGACCATTCGGGGGTATAGCCTGCGAACCAGACGTCCCTGTTGCCGTTGGAAACACCCTTTACAGCAGATTGCGTCGTTCCCGTTTTACCCGCCGCCGGCCGGTTGATTTGCGCGCTCTTTCCGGTTCCGCTGCTTATGACCTGTTCCAGCATCTGTGTCATGTACCATGCGGTCGTTTCGCTCATCACCCTTTTCGATTGGGGATGATAAGTATAAATCGTTTTGCCTCCCGCATCTTCAATCTTGGCGATCGCATGAGCTTCATGCAGCACGCCTCCGTTTGCAAAAGCGGAATACGCTCTGGCCATCTGCAGCGGTGTCACGCCATGCGTCAGGCCGCCCAAGGCAATGCTCAGATTGTGGTCTTCCGGTCCCAAATCGATGCCCAGCTTGCCGGCAAATTTAATTCCCTCATCCACACCGATTTGATTCAACAGCCAAACTGCGGGAAGATTGATCGATTGCTGCACTGCGTAAGTCATGGTGACTTTTCCTAAATACTTGTCATTGTAATTGCCCGGATGATAATTCCCGAACGCCGTCTTCTGATCGTCCAAAAGGGAATCCGGCGTCCAATTTCCCGTTTCCAGCGCCGGACCGTAAACGGCAATCGGTTTGAACGCAGAACCGGGCTGCCTGCTTACCGTAATTTTGTTCAAATCGCCAGGGGTATAATTTCTTCCGCCCGCCATGGCTACAATTCCGGCATCTGCATTATTGATGATGACCATGCTGCCGTCCACGGGATCCTTGCCTGTTCCTTTAGGAAACAGGGAATCCTTGGAGAACGCTTTTTCCACCGATTCCTGAGCCTTGGGAATGAGCGTCGTATAGATTTTATATCCGCCCTTGCGCAAATCCTCATCCGTCAGTCCGGCAATCTTGCCCGCCTCTGCAATAACATAATCGGCAAAGCTCGGAAACGTTTGACTGCCCGCCGTCTTCTTCGGGGCGAAGTCAACCTTCTCCGCCTGCGTCTTCTGAGCTTGAGTAATCAAGCCTTGCTGATGCATCAATTCCAAGACGACGGCGCGTCTTTCCTTGGATCGCTTCGGATCATCCAGCGGATTGTAATAAGCGGGCGCTTTGGGAATTCCGGCAAGCGTGGCGATTTGCCAAAGCTTCAATTGCTTTAAATCGTCCACCCCGAAATATTTTTTGGCCGCAGCCTTGACACCGTAAGCTCCGTTTCCGAAGTAAATACGGTTAAGATACATTTGCAGGATTTGCGATTTTCCGTAATTGTTTTCCAAAGCCATGGCTATCGATACTTCCCTTACTTTGCGGAACAGCGTCTTCTCGTTGGACAAGAACATGTTTTTGGCCAGCTGCTGGGTAATCGTGCTGCCGCCTTCGACCATGCTGCCGTGGGCAATATCGGTCAGCACCGCCCTGCCGATTGAATACAGGTCTATTCCCTGATGCTCGTAAAAGCGTTTATCCTCCGTGGCTACAAAGGCTTTCGGAAGCAAGGCGGGCATTTCGCCAAGCGAGGCGATTTCACGATTTTCACTGCCGATCTGCATCAGCTTCTTATGATTGGCATCATAAACAATCGAAGCCTCGGCCATGTCCAGCTTGCCGATATTCGATTTCAGCATGCGATCTCCGTTGAGAAGGATGATCAGATATCCGGCCATTAACAGGAACAAAACGGCGGCCGTCGCAAAAAAACCGCGAAAAAGCCAAAATTTCAAGCCTCTTTTAGTTTTTTTCGGCTTTTTGTTCCGGGCAGTATGTTCATTTGAGCTTTTCATTTCTCCTCACTCCATCCCTTTCAGAAACTCGGTAAAATGAAAAGCAACCCTGACCTATGCGGGGTTGCTGCAACAGGCTGCTATACAATTAACGTGCAAACCGGGAAAAAGGTTTCCGGTTCTTCTTGCCGCAAGCTTGGACCATATCAGCTTTCCTGATCGGGATCCTGCATCAAAGATACGTTGCGTTGAGGGGTAAACGTTGAAATGGCATGCTTGTATAC
>CAZESH010000013.1:0-31963 GCA_964514665.1 uncultured Caryophanales bacterium | reverse complement strand
TGGTAAGGGTGCTTGAGCTTGATCAAGGACAATCCGCGGCGAAAGGCAAGCTGTTGATTGCCATGGACGCCAAACGGGAAAGCATCCATGGCAGGGGCGCGATGCCGAAGGAAAATGATGATCTTTTTACCCAGGAGGGATATTTGCGGCAGCACTTTGACTTGACCTTTACCCGAAGCTGGAAACAAAAGTTCGGGATTTGAGCGGAGATTGTCACCCTTATTTTCACGATCATCGATGGCTTGATGTGCGAATTGAGCAAGCTTATGATATAATTATCTGCATTATGCGATGTGAAATATCGCTTCTTTGAGAAGAATTTCGGAGGCACTTTTAATGAAACTAAACCGGATTTCCGAACTCGCCCGCAAATATACGCATTACGATATGATTCAAGCGCATACCATGCTGCCGGATTATCCCGATTCAAGAGCGAAATTGCTTTATTTATTCTTAAAGGGAAGCCGCAATAACGCCAATTCAAGCGAACTGTTTGCCTTGGTTACGTCATTGGTTCAGATGGCGATGGATACGCACGATCTTATTCAGACATCCGGCTCGGAACACGGGGAATCGATGCGTTCCAAGCAGTTGAAGGTGTTGGCGGGCGATTATTTCAGCAGCCGTTTTTATCATCTTTTGGCGCAGGAGGGCCGCATCGATTTGATCGGGAGATTGTCGCATGCGATTTGTGAGGTCAACCGGATAAAAATGAATGTTTATCAACGGATGAAGCAGCTGACCCTCTCCGCTGAGGAGTATATTCGCAGCAGGGTCAAAATCAACAGCGAATTGTTTCTTACCTTTTCAGAAATGATGGAAGATCTGTATCATACTTATTGGCCCGAAATTTTGGAAGGATTCGCCAACTGCGAGGTGCTGCTTGCGGAAATCGACCGCAGCCAGCAGGATGAAGCCTTTCGCGACAGTTGGGGGTACTGGTATTTGCTGCAAAGCGTGAACCGTGAAGAAAGGGAATGGTTGACCGCTGCCCGGCTGGATGAGGCAAAGCTGAAAAAATTGATGGTGAAGTACGAGGTTCGACCTGCTTTGTTCAAGGTGTTCGAAGCCCAGGCGAAACTGTTGAAATCAAGAATTGAAGCTTTGAAGTCGGAAAACGCTATATCCGAGCTGATGCAGCTGATTCAACCTTTCTTGCGGTACGTCTCACAGCCCAAAATGCTCGAAGAAATATGAGGTGAGATGTATGGAAGCCAAATCGAAGGAACAGTTTGTCCATTCCGTTTTTGAGAGTATCGCCATGAAATATGACATGATGAATGACCTGCTCAGTTTTCGCAGGCATAAGGCGTGGCGCAAATTTACAATGAAGAAAATCGATGTGAAGCCTGGAGAATCGGCAATCGACCTATGCTGCGGCACTTGCGATTGGACGATCGCGATCGCCGAATCCAGCGGCTCCGGCAAGGTGGTGGGACTTGATTTCAGTCAAAATATGCTGGATGTGGGGAAAAGCAAGCTGGAGCATGCAGGGCTCTCCGACAAGGTCGAGCTTGTGTGCGGCAATGCCATGGAGCTTCCTTTTGCCGACAATACTTTCGACTATGCGACGATCGGCTTCGGACTAAGAAACGTGCCGGATATCATACAGGTGCTGCAGGAGATGAAGCGGGTCGTCAAGCCGGGTGGCAAGGTGGTTTGCCTGGAACTTTCAAAGCCGACCTCCCAGCCGTTCAAATCGATTTATTATTTTTATTTCCGCAAGGTGCTGCCGCTCCTGGGCAAGCTGGTCGCCAAAAAATACGAGCAGTACAAGTGGCTCCCGGAATCGCTTATCGCGTTTCCCGATCATAGGCAGCTGGCCGATATTTTCCGTGGTCAAATCGGGCTTGAAAATGTACAAGCCTATCCGCTGACGGGAGGCATTGCAGCGCTGCATATCGGCACGAAGGGCGGTGCCTGGTAATGGCCCAAGCCTCTTCGCGCGGCAAGCCCTGGATCATCGGGATTACCGGGGCTAGCGGGGCAGTGTATGCAGTCAAGCTGATTCAAGAGCTGCTTGCCGGCGGGATCGACGTTCATTTGGTGGTAACGGATGCGGGCTGGAGGGTGCTGCATGATGAGCTGGGCTGGAAGACATCCCGCAGGAAGGAAGAACTGGAGCGCCATTTCGCTTCCTACGAGGGGCGTTATCAGCTTTTCCCGACGCAGGATATCGGGGCTTCAATCGCCAGCGGGTCTTTTTTGACGGAAGGCATGGTGATTATTCCCTGCTCAATGGGCACGCTTGCGGCGATTGCCCACGGCATGTCGGACAATCTGCTGGAAAGGGCCGCGGATGTCATTCTGAAAGAGAAGCGCAAGCTCATCGTCGTTCCCAGAGAGACGCCGCTCAACAGCATCCATTTGCAAAATATGTTGACCCTGTCGCAATTGGGAGTCCATCTTATCCCGGCGATGCCTGCGTTTTATCATTTGCCGGAATCTCTTGATCAACTGATTTCTTTTATGGTCGGAAAAGTATTGGACGCCATGGGAATAGACCACGATTTGTACAAAAGATGGGGAGATAAGCATGAACGATCGGAACTTGAAGATTCGCATCGGGAAAATTAACTATACGAATGTATGGCCGATTTTTTATTACTTTCCGCATGACGAGCTGGGCGCCGATATCGAAATGATACAACAGGTTCCAACCGAATTGAACAGGGCGATGGCGCTGGGTGAAACGGACATGGGGCCGATTTCTTCCTTTGCTTATGGAGAAAACTGCAAACGGTACTTGTTGTTTCCGGATTTGTCGGTCAGCGCCTACGGCAAAGTGAATTCCATCCTGTTATTTTACAAGAAGCCTTTCGAGCGGGTGATCAATGGCAGGATTGCGCTGCCGACCACTTCCGCCACTTCCGTAAATCTGCTGAAAATCATCATCGAGAAGTTCCATGGCGGCAAGCCCGAGTATACCTTTGCTTTCCCGTCCCTCCATGAGATGATGAACAACATGGACGCAGCGCTGTTGATCGGTGACGATGCGATTAAGGCAAGCTGGTCGAATCACGGGTATGAAGTGATCGACCTTGGTGAAAAATGGAGAGAACTGACGGGAAAATGGATGTCCTTTGCCGTTTGGTCGGTGCGTCAGGAAACGGTGGAAAGGCATCCCGATCTGGTGACGCAAATCTTGGCCGCTTTTCAAAAAAGCAAAAGCGAGAGCTTGCGCCATCCGGAAGAAATGATTCGCACGGCGCAGCGCAAAATCGGCGGCACCTATGATTATTGGCAGCAATACTTTTCCAATTTATGCTACGACTTTGATCAACAGCAGCAGGAAGGCTTATCGCTGTATTTCCGTTACGCTTACGAACTCGGTTTGATCAGTAACGAGGTCTCGCTGCGAATATGGGAACATAAAAGAACGGTACAGGTGAAAGAATGAAATTATTGGATATCTACTCCCGTTTAAAAGAAGATATTGCTTACATTGAGCAGGAGCTTGAAAAAAGCGTTCTCTCCGAGCTTCCCCTGCTGACGGAAACTTCGCTTCATTTGCTCAAAGCCGGCGGCAAAAGACTTCGGCCTGTTTTTGTCTTGCTGTCCGGCCGTTTCGGCGGCTATGATCTGGAGCGATTGAAGTCCGTTGCAGTAGCGCTGGAGCTGATCCATATGGCCTCGCTTGTCCATGATGACGTGATTGACGATGCAAACCTCCGTCGGGGAAAGCTGACAGTAAAGTCGAAGTGGGACAACCGGGTGGCCATGTATACCGGCGACTACATTTTTGCCAAGGCGCTTACGGTGATGACTGAGCTGGAAAATCCGGATATCCACCGCGCCTTGTCCAGAGCGATTGTACAGATGTCGATCGGCGAAATGGAGCAAATCCGCTTCTTTTTCAACACAGAGCAAACTGTACGCGATTATCTGCTGCGCATTCGCCGCAAAACTGCGCTTTTGATCGCCGTCAGCTGCGAGCTTGGGGGAATGGCTGCCGAAGCGCCTCCCGAGGCTGTACGCGCTTTGTATGCATACGGCTACAACGTCGGCATGGCTTTTCAAATACGCGACGACATCCTCGACTTGACGGGGAGCGAAAAGCAGTTGGGCAAGCCGCCCGGCAGCGACATCAAGCAGGGCAATATCACGCTTCCGGTGATTCTTTCCCTGTGCGATGCCGGAATGAGGGATTCGCTGCTGGCGGATATACGCCATATTCAACAAACGCAGGATAAAGAAATGATTGATTCGCTCGTGGCCCGCATGCGTAAAAGCCCTGGTATGAAGCAGTCGGAAAAGCTGGCTGCGCAGTACATCGAGAAAGCGCTGAAAGCGCTGAAGCGCTTGCCGGATAACGAAGCCTCGCGCAATTTGCGGGAGATCGCTTTTTTTGTCGGCAATCGTTCTTTTTAAAACGTTGCAAAACACTTTTACATACATAGGAGGAAAAAACATGGAACAAACTTTTCTGATGGTAAAGCCCGACGGTGTACAAAGAGGACTGATCGGCGAGATCGTAAAAAGATTCGAGCAAAAGGGTTTCCAACTGGCAGGCTGCAAGCTGATGGGCATTTCCAAAACGCAGGCTGAAACACATTATGCGGAGCACGGCGAAAAACCTTTTTTCGGGGAATTGGTGGAGTTTATCACTTCGGGTCCCGTATTTGCCATGGTATGGCAGGGCGACAACGTCATTTCCGTCTCCAGGACGATGATGGGCAAAACCAATCCGGTCGATGCCCTGCCCGGCACGATTCGCGGCGATTATGCGGTTCACATGGGCATGAACATTATCCATGGCTCCGATTCTCCGGAAAGCGCTGCCCGTGAAATTGCCAATTTCTTTGCTCCTGAAGAATTGGTGAATTACGACAGAGCGGTGGCAAGCTGGATTTAAATTTCCAGGGACAGACCTGGGCAGGAAAACAAGCAGTGCAAAGAACCTTCAAAACCGCTGTAAAAGTGGAATTGGCGGTTCTTTTTTATTGACCATTTTTGAATTCTTGAGATCATGCAGAAGGAAGTATTCATTTCTTATGGAATAAGTTATCTCAGAACATTTTACGATGAAACGGGGAACGTTTGATGGAACAGCAGGATCTGGATTTTCTGAATTTTGTCAAGAAGCTCAAAGCAGCCACAGCCATCGATTTGGCCCTTTACAAGGAAACCCAGATGAAGCGGAGACTGACCACCTTTCGCATGAAAAAAGGCTTTGACACCTTTACTTCTTTCTTCGACGCATTAATGAGCGACAAAGCGCTGTTATATGAATTTTACGATCGCATGACGATCAACGTCTCCGAATTTTGGCGCAACGCCAACCGATGGGAGACACTTGAGAAACAATTCATTCCCGAAATGCTGAAAAAGCACAGCCGCTTAAAATGCTGGAGCGCGGCATGCTCGACCGGCGAAGAGCCTTATACGCTGGCGATGATCTTGAACGAACTGCATGCGCTAGAAGCTTCCAAAGTGATCGCCACGGACATCGATGACGGAGCGTTGGAAAAGGCGAGAAAAGGAGCCTATATCGAGAGAGCGGTCAAGGAAGTGCCGTCATTGTATCTGAAAAAATACTTTGCGTTCGATCAGGGGCTTTTCCACGTTTCCGAAAAGCTGAAAAAAGCCGTTCAATATCAAAAGGGCAATCTGCTCAACGATTCCTTTGAACAGGACTTTGATTTGATTATTTGCCGCAATGTGCTGATTTATTTTACCGATGAAGCCAAGGCTGAGCTTTACCGCAAATTTTCCCAAGCTTTGAAGCGCGGGGGCATTTTATTCATCGGCAGCACCGAGCAAATTTTTACGCCGGGCAAATTCGGTTTGGAGTCTGCAGAGACGTTTTTTTACAAAAAATTATAGCGGATATTTCGGCGGGCATTCGGGATCGGACACTCCTAGTATATCCGTTTCAACTTTTTCCAATAATAGGGATATCTGATATTGGGAGGATACTGAAATGGACAAACGAAAAGTCATATCCGCTTATTTCAGAGGTTTTATCACACTTCAGGAATGTGCGCAGATTCTAGGGCTTGACGCGCCGCAAGTTGTGAACATGATCAACGATTCACAGTTTGACGAACAGTTTCAGTTGGACAACGGCAAAAAATCGGTAAATGAATAAGGTTAATGAAAAAGCCCTTCCACAATGGGAGGGCTTTGGATTTTTGGAAGGACTGTCGGGCGTGTGGATTTCTTGTCAAACGGGCTTTCCTGTACTATAATGAGTCCATGGAGTTTTATGCATAAAAGCGCTAAAGTGATAACGCGCTTTCGCTTTTTTTCAGATGAAAGTTTATCGTTTCTGTTGGAACTTCGCAGCAGAATCGTATATGATGGGAAATGTGGAAAACGAGCGATAATAGAGGGGGAAACCATACATGAGATATTTGACAGCGGGAGAAACGCACGGACCGCAGCTCACTGCGATTATTGAGGGCATACCCAGCAATATGAATTTTTCCTTTGAAGAAGTAAACTATCATCTGCAGCGCCGTCAAAAAGGCCATGGACGCGGCAGGCGCATGCAAATTGAAAAGGATCAGGCTGCGGTTGTCGGCGGGGTCAGGCACGGCCGCACCACCGGTGCTCCGATTGCGCTGGTGATCGAGAATCAAGATTGGAAGCATTGGACCTCGGTGATGAATATCGAGCCGATTGAAGGCGGCGACGAGGAAAAGCGCAGGGTGCACCGTCCCCGTCCCGGCCATGCCGACCTGAACGGCGGTTTGAAGTATAATCTCAAAGATTTGCGCAACGTTCTGGAGCGTTCAAGCGCACGGGAAACCGCGGCGCGCGTCGCTTGCGGAGCGGTGGCCCGGCAGCTGCTGGGCGAATTCGGTATCAAGGTGGCCGGACAAGTGATCCGCATCGGCGAGGTCGAGATCAACCGCCAGGAGCTTCCTGTTGACGATATTGTGCGCATTACCGAAGATTCGCCGGTGCGTGTAACCGACAAGGATGCGGAGCAAAAAATGATCGCGCTGATCGACCAAGCCAAAAATGACGGGGATTCGCTCGGCGGCATCGTGGAATGTATCGTCGAAGGCGTGCCTGCCGGACTTGGATCGCACGTTCAATGGGATCGCAAGCTGGACGGGAGAATCGCCCAGGCGGTTGTTTCCATCAATGCTTTCAAGGGGTGCGAATTCGGCATCGGCTTTGAAGCGGCCAAGCTTCCGGGTTCGCAGGTGCATGACGAGATTATGCATGATCAGGAGCGCGGATTTTACAGAGCGTCTAATCGCTTGGGAGGATTTGAAGGCGGCATGACAACCGGCGGGCAAATTGTCGTGCGCGGCGTGATGAAGCCGATCCCCACTTTGTACAAACCGCTGCAGAGCGTAGATATCGATACGAAGGAAGCTTTCACCGCTCAGGTTGAACGTTCAGACGCTTGTGCGGTTCCGGCGGCCAGCGTGGTTATGGAGCATGTCGTGGCTTGGGAAGTCGCCGTTGCTTTCCTGGAAAAATTCGGCGGAGATTCCATCGAAGAAATCCGCGCCAATTACGAAAACTACTTGGCTCAATTGGAGCGTTATTAGGCTTATGAAACAGCTGACTGTGGAATTGGGCGAACGATCCTATCCGATTTTGATCGGAGAAGATCTATTGGACAATGTATCGGAACATATGGAAAAATTCGGCATCTACAAAGGATCGCCGCTGATGATCATTACCGATGATAAGGTGGCGGCGCATTATCTGGCCAAGACCGCATCGCGGCTTCGAGAAGGCGGCTACACCGTAATCGAATCGATAGTGCAAAGCGGGGAACGATCAAAGTCGCTTACCGTTTTTGAAACGCAGATTACCGCTGCTTTACAGGGCGGGCTTGACCGCCATTCAACGATCGTCGCACTGGGAGGCGGTGTGGTCGGTGATTTGGCAGGCTTTGTGGCTGCAAGCTACATGCGGGGAATAAAATTCGTGCAAATTCCGACGACGATTTTGGCCCATGACAGCAGTGTCGGCGGCAAAGTGGCAGTCAATCATCCGTTGGCCAAAAACATTATTGGGGCCTTTCACCAGCCTGAGGTGGTCTTATATGATATTTCCACCTTGGCTTCGCTTCCCGATCGTGAAGTGCGTTCAGGCTTATCCGAGGTGATAAAGCACGGGCTTATCTGGGACCGGGAATTTACGGTTTGGTGCGAGGAGCACGCCGTGAATTTGCTTGCGCTGGATCCGCAATCGCTGATGACAGCAATTTACCACGGATGCAGAGTGAAATCGATCGTCGTGTCCAAAGATGAGAAAGAAAACAATCTGCGGGCGATTTTGAACCTCGGACATACGATCGGGCATGCATTGGAAGCCGTTGCGGGATATAACGAGCTGCAGCATGGCGAGGCGATTGCCATCGGCATGGTCGGTTCAGCCAAACTGGCCGGCCGCTTCGGATATTCTTCCGATATTTATACGGACACGAAACGAATATTTAAAAAATTCGGGCTGCCTGTGCGGATTCCGCAGCATTTGAGCACGGATCGGATCATGCAAGCGATGATGCACGACAAGAAATTCAAGGAAGGCAGCATGGTTTTTGTGATTCCGACAGCGATAGGAGCCGTGGAAATTCGCAAGGACGTTCCGGCGGAATGGGTAAAACAAACGGTTGAGGAACTTAAGGAGGAGGAATGAAACATGTTCGTACGGGGAATTCGCGGCGCAACCACAGTGCAGCATAATGAAACTGAAGAAATCCTTCGCGAAACGACGCTTCTGCTGGATGAAATCGTTCGCGCAAACGAAATATCGCCGGAGGATATCGGAAGCGTATTTGTGACGGTTACACAGGAACTGACCGCTACCTTTCCGGCCAGAGCGATTCGTCAGATGCCTGGCTGGGAGTTGGTGCCGCTCATGTGTTCGGTGGAAATACCGGTGAAAAACAGCCTGCCCAGATGCATCCGGCTGATGGTCATGGTCAATACGGAGAAACGTCAGGATGAAATCATTCATATTTATTTAAACGAAGCCAAGGCGCTTCGGCCGGATCTTGCCGCTACACCGGATTGCTGATCTGCTCCCGTCTGGTCGTCCGGAGCGAAAAGCACCGGGCTTTGCGGAATTTGTGTCCCCGGACTCAGGCCGCTGTCGGTTGACGTTTGTTGTGCGTCTGGTGTATAGTAGTAGCAGCAGAGTTGAGCAGAGTTTGAATGAGTATGAGATGAGACGAGTGAAGAGGCATGGCACGGCATTGCTGCCGGAGGACCAGGCTTTAGTTTTTGATTTGTTTCATCCTATATCGTTTAAACCAACCGGCCTCTACTTTGCGTAGAGGTTTTTTTAATTGATTTTAACGCATCTTACGAATAAGGGAGTGAAGCTAATGGTTAATACGGAATTGCAGGAAGTCATTCGCTTGGCGAAAACGCATAATTTGATCCCGCTGATGCGGCCGCTCATGGCCGACACGGAAACGCCGATTCGCGTGTTTCAACAGTTTTTCGCGGAGCAGCACGCATTTTTGCTGGAAAGTGTGGAGGGGGGCGCCAAATGGGCGCGGTATTCCTTCATCGGTACAAATCCGTTCATGATTGTAAGAGGAAAAAAAGGCCGGATGGAAATCGAAGCCGAAGGTAAAAAGCAAATCGTGCATGAGCGTCCGATCGAAACGTTAAAAGCCTACTTGAGGACTTATTCCAGTCCGTCGCTGCAGGAGCTTCCTCCATTTACGGGCGGCGCGATCGGATTTTTCGGATACGATCTGCTGCAGTATTACGAGAAGCTGCCGGCACACCGCGTCGATGATCTGGAAATGGACGACATCCAGTTCATGTTCTGCGACCAGGTGATCGTTTTCGATCATTTGAAGCAGCAGATCAAAGTGGTCGCCAATGTTCACATCAAGCCTTTTGCGAGCGATCAGGAGATTGCCGATGAATACGAAAAAACCCTTTGCCGGATCGATGAAATGATCGAGCGGCTGGGCAAGCCCGCAGCTCATCACATACCGGCAGCCAAGCTGTCGATTCCGGAGGACGTGGAGCTGGGAGAGATTCACTCCAATCTGAGCAAGCAGGAATATATGGACAATGTCGATAAAGCCAAAGCCTATATTCGCGCAGGCGACATTTTTCAGGTGGTATTATCGCAGCGCTTTGATATTGAAACCGAAGTTTCTCCGCTGGAGGTATACAGGGTGCTCAGAATCATGAATCCGTCGCCCTATATGTACATTCTCAAAATGGACGAGGAAACGATTGTCGGCACCTCGCCGGAACCGCTGGTGAAAGTCAACGGCAGCAAGGTGGAAACCCGGCCGATTGCCGGCACGCGGCCGCGGGGCGAAACGGCGGATGAGGACTTGGCGCTGGAACAGGATTTGCTGGCGGACGAGAAGGAGCGCGCCGAACATTTGATGCTGGTTGATTTGGGCCGAAACGATATTGGCAGAGTGGCGGAATTCGGCACCGTCAAATGCGACTCCTATATGCAAATCGAAAGATATTCCCACGTCATGCATATTGTTTCCAATGTTTCGGGGATGCTCCGAAAGGATAAAGACTTTTTCGACGCTTTTATTTCTTGCCTGCCGGCAGGAACCGTTTCCGGCGCCCCCAAGCTAAGAGCAATGGAGATCATCTCCGAGATGGAGAACGAGGCGCGGGGAGCCTATGCGGGAGCGATCGGTTACCTCGGATTTTCCGGCAATATGGACACCTGCATTACCATCCGCACGATCATTTTCAAGAAAGGCAAAGCCTATGTGCAGGCAGGGGCGGGAATCGTGTTCGATTCCGATCCGGAAAAGGAATATCAGGAAACCGTAAACAAGGCAAAAGCGATGCTGAAGTCGATCCGCATGGCGGAGGCGATCTTCCTGACCGGCAGAAAGCAGCCGCAGTCGCCGATCAATCAGGATTATTTCATGACATTAAAGCAGTAAATGAATACAAACATTTATCCATAACTTGGGAGGGGACAATATGGGAAATCGCATCACCATTCAAGAGGCGATCGCCAAACTGGTCAAATTTCAAAGCCTGACGAAGGATCAAGCGCGGGATGTCATGCTCGATATGATGGAAGGCAAGGCAACGCCCGCGCAAATCGGCTGCATTGCCACCGCCTTGATGATGAAGGTCGAGACGATCGATGAAATCAGCGGTCTTGCAGAAGCGATGCGAAGCAAATCGCACCGCGTGGAAACCGTCAACGAATGCTTGCTTGACACATGCGGTACAGGCGGCGACGGCGCAGGCACGTTCAATATTTCCACGGCTACCGCGATTGTGGCTGCAGCCGGGGGCATACGCGTAGCCAAGCACGGAAATCGGGCGATGTCGAGTAAAAGCGGGAGTGCGGACGTATTGGAAGCGCTCGGGGTCAATATCAATTTGACTAATGAACAGGCGGCGCATTGCCTGGATCAAGTGGGCATCACCTTCATGTTTGCGCAGCTTTACCATCAATCGTTGAAGCATGCCGCCGGTCCGCGCCGGGAGCTTGGCGTGCGTACGGTATTCAATGTGCTCGGACCGCTCACCAATCCGGCGGGGGCGGACCGCCAGCTGCTCGGCGTTTTCGACCGCACCAAAACGGAAATTATCGCCGAGGTGTTAAATGAGCTGAAGATCAAAAAAGCGTATGTCGTGGCCAGCCATGACGGTCTTGATGAAATCAGCATATCCGCGCCCACGCAAATCACTGAATTAAAGGACGGGAAAATTCGCACATTTGACATTGTTCCGGAGGATTTAGGCTTGCGAACCTATCCAATCAGCGAGGTGATGGGCGGGAACGCGGATGCGAATGCACAGATCATCCGCGATATTTTCGGCGGCGCGAAAGGCGCCTATCGCGATATCGTGGTGGCCAATACTGCAGCCGGCTTATATTTGGGGGATAAATGCAGGACGCTGCGGGAAGGCGCCGTTCTGGCGGAAAGCATCATCGATTCCGGAAAAGCGCTGGCCAAGCTGGAGCATTTGATTAAATTTACAGGAGAGATCGCGCATGTTTCTTGATCGCATTGTGGCCACCAAACAGCAGGAGGTCGATCGGCTGAAGCAGCATTTTTCATTTTCCGAGGCTGAGCGGACAATAGCGCGGATGGCTCCCTGCCGCGGATTTGCCAAGGCGCTTTCAAACGGCAAAAAACGCGGCATGGGACTAATCGCGGAAGTGAAAAAAGCCTCTCCCTCGAAGGGACTGATCCGTGCCGACTTTCATCCCGTCGAGATTGCCCGCGCTTATATCGAAGCGGAGGCCGATTGTCTCTCCGTGCTTACAGACGAATCGTATTTTCAAGGCTCCGTGCAGTATTTGCAGGACGTCCGGGAGGCTGTAGAAGCCCCGATTCTGCGAAAGGATTTCACGATCGACCTCGCCCAGATTTATGAGGCCAGAATGATCGGTGCAGATGCGGTACTGCTGATTGCCGCCATCCTGAGCGATGCGCAGTTGAAGGAATTTAGCGCAGCCGCCCGCGATTTGGGCATGGATGCGCTTGTGGAAGTCCACGACCGCAGCGAAACGGAACGCGCATGCGAGCTCGATGCCGAATTAATCGGCATCAACAATCGCGATTTACGCACATTTGCAACCGATTTACACACTACCGAAGCGTTGATTTCGCTCATTCCCAAAACGAAAACTGTTGTCAGCGAGAGCGGGATATCGGACGCGCAGCAAATCCGCTATTTGCAAACGGTCGGAGCCGGGGCTGTGCTGGTCGGGGAACATTTCATGAGGCAGCCCGACATCTTCCGCGCGGTGCATGAATTGATGGGACCTGTCTCCGGGAAGGAGAACCCATCGGGATGACGCGTACAGCAGTAAAAATCTGTGGACTCCGCTCGGTTGGAATGATAGAATCAATGATAAAATTACCGGTGGACTATATCGGTTTTGTTTTTGCCCGCAGTAAAAGACAGGTGACTCCGGAAGCGGCGGGAGAAATGGCAGAGGTGCTGGACGGCTTTGAAGTTCGGCCGCAGGCGGTCGGCGTCTTTGTCGACCCCGATAAGGAAACGCTTGAGCATACCGTCCGCACTGCCAAACTGGATGTAGTGCAGCTTCACGGAGAGGAATCTCCGGAACTTTGCAAATGGGCGAAGGAAAGTCTGCGGGTAAAAGTATTCAAGGTGTTTTCCGTGAAACCCGAAAGCGGCGGCGGAGCTGTCGATCGTCAGCTTCTTTCGTATGCGAACGTAATCGACGGCATATTGCTCGATACGTTCGACCCCTTGGTCGGCGGAGGCTCCGGAAAAACCTTTTCCTGGGATGCCATTCCCGATTATCTTGCAGCAGCACGGAATATGAAAGTTCCCCTGATCGTCGCGGGAGGGCTTGATGCCGATAACGTCGGGGAGCTGATTGAGACATACGGTCCCGACGGTGTCGATGTGTCAAGCGGCGTCGAGACCGATGGGGAAAAAGATATAGAGAAGATAAAAAGCTTCGTTGAGAGGGTGAGAAGTCATGGCTAGCGTTCCCGATAAACAGGGTCGTTTCGGTGCATTCGGAGGCCGTTATGTACCTGAAACGCTGATGAATGCGTTGATTGAACTGGAGCAGGCTTACGAGCAATATGCCAGGGACGAGTCTTTTATAAATGAAGTCAACTATTTGCTCAAGCAGTATTCAGGCCGTCCGACGCCGCTCTATTATGCAGAAAGACTTACGAAAAAACTGGGCGGGGCAAAAGTTTACTTGAAGCGCGAGGATTTGAACCATACAGGCGCACACAAAATCAACAACACGATCGGCCAAGCCGTGCTGGCAAAGCGCATGGGCAAACGCAAGGTGATTGCCGAAACCGGTGCAGGTCAGCATGGCGTGGCTACGGCTACGGTGGCCGCTTTGCTCGGCATGGAATGCAAGGTATTCATGGGCGAAGAGGACACGATCCGGCAAAAATTGAACGTATTCCGGATGAACTTGCTTGGAGCGGAGGTCGTACCTGTCCTGTCCGGTTCGCGCACGCTGAAGGATGCCGGGAACGAGGCCTTGCGCTACTGGGTCAGTCATGTGGACGATACGTTTTATATTCTCGGTTCGGTTGTCGGCCCGCATCCATATCCAATGATGGTCAGGGATTTCCAACGGATTATCGGCGACGAGTCGCGCAGGCAAATCATGGAGGTCGAAGGCAAGCTGCCGGATGCTGTAATCGCCTGCGTGGGCGGAGGAAGCAATGCGATGGGCATTTTTTATCCGTTTATAGCGGATAAAGAGGTGCGCTTGATCGGAGTCGAAGCAGCCGGAAAAGGCGTTGATACGGAGTTTCATGCAGCCTCGCTGACCAAGGGCAAGCCCGGCGTTTTTCAAGGCTCGATGAGTTATTTGCTGCAGGATGAATACGGGCAGGTGCAGGAGGCGCATTCGATTTCTGCAGGACTGGATTATCCGGGGATTGGCCCGGAACATGCCTATTTAAAAGATACACAGAGAGCGGAGTATGTTCCGGTTACGGATCAGGAAGCGCTTGATGCTTTGCGGGAATTAAGCCGCACTGAAGGGATCATACCGGCATTGGAAAGTGCGCATGCGATTGCCCATACGATGAAAATCGCCGGTTCAATGGCGCCCGACAAAGTCATTATGGTCAATTTGTCCGGCCGCGGCGACAAGGACGTGGAATCGATCATGAAATATATGGGATCCGGAGGTGTTGGACAATGAGTGCTGCCAATTCGATAGACGCGACATTTGCCCGGCTGAAAGCGCGGGGGGAGACGGCATTCATTCCCTTCCTGACAATCGGCGATCCCGATCTGGATACATCGCTTGAGATTATCAAGGAGCTGGAGGCGGCGGGAGCGGACATGATCGAACTCGGCGTTCCCTACTCCGATCCGTTGGCCGACGGTCCCGTCATTCAGCGGGCATCCGGCCGCGCATTAAAGAACAAAATTACCATTTTGGATTGCATCCAAGCTGCAGCAGCGGCAAGAAAAAGCGGAGTGAAGCTTCCCTTTATACTGTTTACTTATTATAACCCTTTTCTGCAGCTCGGCCTTGAACGTGTTTTCAGCCTGCTGAAGGAAAACGACATCAGCGGTTTGATCATTCCCGATCTGCCGATGGAGGAGGACGGGGAAGTCCGGAAGCTGGCGGAAGAAAACGGCATTCATTTAATACCATTGGTCGCACCCACTTCGAACGACCGCATCCGTGAAATATCCGCCAAAGCCTCGGGCTTCGTATACTGCGTATCTTCCTTGGGCGTAACCGGCTTGCGATCCGAATTTCACGAAGGCATCGACGATTTCCTGCAGGTGGTCAAAGCCAGCACGAATCTGCCGATTGCCATCGGCTTCGGCATATCCAACCGCGAGCAGTTTCGCAAATTTTCTTCCGTTTGCGACGGGGTTATCATCGGCAGCGCTGTCGTCAAAACGATTGAAGAGGCATTGCCGCTGCTGGCATCAGCCGACAAAAGAGCAGAGGGACTGGCGCAAATCCGCCGTTTTGGCGAGCAAATCAAATCCTGATTATATTGAGGTGAAAGTACCCATGATCAAACCGAAAGCGAGCATTGTCCATCTTCCCGTTTATCAGCCGGGAAAACCGATTGAAGATGTAAAGAGAGAGCTTGGACTTTCCGAAGTAATCAAGCTTGCCTCCAACGAAAATCCTTACGGGTGTTCGGAAAATGCCAAGCAGGCGATTACAGGCCAATTGCAGCAAACCCACATTTATCCGGACGGAGCAGCCATGGAGCTTACTGCAGCGGTCGCCGATTTCCTGAATGTGGAGCCGAATCAGATCATTTTCGGGGCCGGCTCCGATGAAGTCATCCTGATGATCTGCAGAGCGTTTCTTTCACCAGGGGACGAAACGATCATGGCTACGCACACTTTTCCGCAATACAAGCACAATGCCGAGGTTGAAGGCGCGGTTTGCATTGAAGTGCCGCTTAAGGAGGGCACCCATGATTTGTCTGCGATGGCAGACAAGATTACGGACAGAACGAAAGTGATCTGGCTTTGCAATCCCAACAACCCGACGGGAACGATTGTGACGCATGATGAGGTGCAGCAGTTTATGGCTCGCGTTCCCGAGGACGTAATGGTTGTGCTGGATGAGGCTTACATTGAATATATCGAGACCGACGCTTATCCGGATTCATTAAGCTTGCTTCGTCAGCATAAGAATCTCGTGCTGCTGCGGACATTTTCCAAAATTTACGGCTTGGCTTCGCTGCGTATCGGTTACGGCGTCGGCGACCCCGAGCTGATCCGCTCGATCAATCAAGTTCGCGAGCCCTTCAACACCACGCATTATGCGCAAGCTGCCGCACTGGCTGCCGTGAAAGACCAGGCGTTCGTAAAAGCGTGCAGGGATAAAAATTCCAAGGGTTTGCGCTATTTCGAGCAGCAATTTACCCGTCTTCAGATTAAATTCTACCCGGCATTCGGGAATTTTGTGATGGTCGATGTGAAGCGTGCTGCGAACGAGGTTTTTCAGGCTCTGTTGAAAAGGGGTTATATCGTAAGAGGCGGGCATCAGCTGGGCTTTCCTACTTGGCTGCGAGTAACAGTCGGAAACGAAGATCATAACGCCGGATTCATTCGGGCGCTGGAAGCTGTTTTGGAAGAAGTGAAAGAAGTGGAAAGTCCGTAAACAAAGATGAAGTGAGGAAAAAAATGAAAATTGCCATATTTGGAGTCGGGTTGATCGGCGGATCGCTGGCGTTGTGCTTTAAGGATACACCGGGCATACAGGTCGTCGGTCATTCGCCGAATCCGGCTTCAATAGAGAAATATATGCAGCGGAATGTAGTGGATGAAGCGACAACCTCGATGGAAGAGGCGGCGAAAGACGCCGACTTTTTGTTTCTGTGCGTCCCGGTAGGGAAGCTGGAAGCTTATTTGCAGGCATTAAACGGTCTGAATTTAAAAAAAGGCTGTATTATTACCGATGTCGGGAGTACAAAACAGTCGATAACGGCAACTGCTAAACGGACTTTGCGGGAGGATGCATACTTTATAGGCGGCCATCCGATGGCCGGCAAAGAGAAGTCGGGTGTCGAGGCTGCCACCTCGCGGCTTTTTGAGAATGCGTTTTATGTGCTCACACCGGACAAGGCAACTCCGCAGACGGTTTATGATCGCTTAAGCGAACTGCTGTCTTATACAAGAGCCCATATCGTGCGGATGGATGCGAAAACGCATGATGACGTTGTGGGAGCCATCAGTCACCTGCCTCATGTAATCGCGGTTGCACTTGTCAATCTTATTGCGGGTTACAACACCGGCAATGAGCTGTATGCAAACCTGGCTGCAGGCGGTTTTCATGATATTACGCGGATCGCTTCCAGTGATCCCGTCATTTGGAGAGATATTCTGCTGAATAACAAAACAGTCGTATTGGAGCTGCTCAAGGATTGGAATGCGGAAATCGACAAATTTTCCACTATGCTGATCGAGGACGACGGAGCGGGGATTGCCGATTCGTTTGCCAGAGCGGGTGAATTTCGCAGCAGGCTGCCCGAACGCAGAAAAGGCATCATCACGTCTCAGTACGACATCTATGTGGATGTTCCCGACGAGCCCGGAATTATCGGCAAGATCACCAGTCAATTGGGCAATCGTAAAATCAATTTGAGCAACATCCATATCCTTGAAAACCGCTTGGACGTACCAGGGGTTTTACGCCTGACTTTTCGTGAGGAAGATGATAAGAACAAGGCTGTGTTGGAATTGCAAGAGCTGGGCTGCACAATACAGATCTAAAAAATTTAACAGTTTTTTAATGTATTTTTAAATAAGCGTTGACAAAATGAAAACGTATACAATATAATAGCAGTACAGTATGGTTTCTCTCCACTCCTATCCGAAATTCTTGCACAGATGTGCGGCCGCCGAAAGGTGGTTTTTTTTTTTGTAATCGCTGTCATTAGCGTTTTTCTATTCATATAGAAAATAATACCAAATTGAGCATAATCATCAAAAAAAGTTGGGATGAATTTGTCGAAAGAAGCAGGATTTTTGCAGGCCGATAAAGAATTTAACTTGGGATGGCTCTATCATACAGCACGCATCTAATCAAAATTTACATAAAAGGCGCAACTTTTCACTCCCAGCGAAGTACAACATTGTATCAAGGAAAAGGGAGTGAACCCTTAAGGAGGGTCGCTCATGTTGACCGATTCCCAGATTATCCGGGAAATAAAAGACGGCAACGTACAGCTTTACTCGGAATTGATGAACCGTTACGAACGAAAAATTCTTTCATTTATATACCATATGTTGAAAAGTGCCCAGCTTGAAATTATGGCGGAAGATTTGTGTGCGGAAACCTTCTATAAGTCCTACCGAAGCTTAAAAACCTTTCGGGAGGTGGAGGCTTCCTTCTCCACTTGGCTTTACACGATTGCCCGTAATACGGTACTTAGTGAACTTCGCAAGCAAAAAGCCGGCAAGGTTTCTTTGGAGGAGAGCGGGTTTACGCCCCAATCATCCATGGAACAATTGCCGGAGCAATCGATTTTGCGCAATGAGAAAGTGGCTCTTGTGCGGGAAGCGATTAACAATTTACCGGAAAAGCAAAGATCTGCACTGATCTTACGGGAATATGACCAGCTGGATTATCAGGAAATCGCCAATATTCTCGGACAAACCGTCAGCTCTGTGAAGTCCTTGCTGTTCAGGGCGAGAGCGAGCGTGAAAACGCAGCTGGAATCTTATGTGCTAGAACCTCTCAATTACGAAGGGATGAAACCGCGATGAAATGTGAGGAAATTCAGGAATGGTTTGGCGAATACTGGGATTTGCCGAAGCATGATCTCAGGCGGAAGCATGTAGAAGGGCATATTGCCTCTTGTCCTGCTTGTGCCGAGGAATTTCACATATGGCAGGAAAGCTCTTCATTGATTAAAGCGGATATGTCTCCATGGTCGGCTCCGTCGGGCGGTCATGTTTCCGTCGGCGTCATGGACCGGATCTACGCAGATGAGTCTTGGAGAATCCCAATTCCAGAACGTACTTACAGATTTTCCTACAAAACAAGAAGGAATCTGTCTGCTGTCATTGCTTTTTTTCTGACGTTGTTTATCTACAGCTTTGTTTATTCGGTTATTACCGATTTTCAACCGGTCGACGCTAATTCGGGCCACGAATTGACTTCGATGTTTCCGGTGAACAGTATCGAGGACAGTCATTCGATTACATCCAAGTCCAGTATATTGGAAGGCGTTCCTGTTGCCAGCATATCCGCTCCCAGCATATTGAAGCTGGAGCCTCCGGACAGACCGCATTATTTTTTGGCGCTGTCGATCTTTGGAATCGTCTTTGCATTGTTGACGATGAATTGGCTCTCTCGCACAAAAGCATAGCAGGCAGCGCTCCGTAGAAGCATACGGAGCTTTTTTTGTTTAATTCCAATTTCAAGCGAAAAGTGCATAAATTGCGCTTTTTTTATTTGTCCGCGAATATTTTTCAAGCATTATCCCATAATGGCTAATAAAGGAAAGATATCGTGGAGGCTGATTATGAATCTGGCGGAAATGCTGAGCTATGCGGATATTCAACAATTGAACAGAATAGCCAAGCACTATGCTTGCGAATGCAGCGGAAATTCCAAACACGAGCTGATCCAATCGATATTGACCGCTTTTAACAGGAGAGAGCTCTTCGAAAGCTATATCCGGGACCTAAGCGTGGAGGATTTGCGCTTTGTCAATTCACTTGTGTTCGATCAGAAAGAAGCCTTCAGCCTGGAGGAATTGATTGCGAGGATTTCGCAATCCGTAGCAGGAAAGGAAGCGAAAGAAAAGCTTAATCCTCGTGAAATCATTGCCAAATTCAAATATCACGGCTGGCTGTTTAACGGCTTTTCGCAAAAAACGAAGTATTTGTTTCAGGTTCCAAACGATATCAAAATCAGATTTCGCGAAACATTCGCTTCATTATACAAGACACAACTGATCGAAATCGAAGATCCTTCCGTTTACCGCGAGGAGCATCTGCTGATTTTGGATGATCTATATTTTTTCTTGAGGCATGTCTATCATAACGAGATTCCGCTGACTTCCGACGGCAGCATGTATAAGCGTTCGCTTCAGCAGGTGCTTGAGGGGATGTCCGTAGAGGAGCAGCCGGTGGGGAAAGTTGGCTGGAGATTTGGGTACGGCAGGCATTTTCGGGAATACCCCAACCGTTTCTCGCTGATTTACGATTATGCCTACTTCAATGGATTGATTGAAGAGCGTGAGCATGTATTGTCGCTTTCCGAGAAGGGAGAGGAGGTTGCAGCTCGGCAGAGAAAAGAGGATATTGCCGACTTCTATCGTTTCTGGCTGCGTTTATACAAAGGTCCGATACCGAATTTACAATCGCTGGTGAATTGGATTGAAATCCTTACCCGCCGTTGGGTGAGCGCATCATCATTGGGCAGCATTCTCTGCAAACTGATCAAGCCTTACTATTACGATACGGAGGAGAACATTCTCGAGCATCGGGTGCTGCAAATGCTGCTGCACCTTGGCATGATTCGCATCGGCGAGTCGGACCTGCACGGCGGAGCGGTGCAGGTAACGAAGCTTGGATCAAGCCTTATCCGAGGCACTTATGTCGCCGAAGATGATCGTATTGAGCTGCCGATTGACAGCGCTTGAAGCGCTTGATAAAATTTCCCCAACATAGGAAGAACGGGGATGAACAATGTGAATCACGGCTTTTACTCATTTAACGGCAAGCTTCCGAAAGTGGGTTCCGACGTCTTTGTCGCAGACGGGGCAAGACTGATTGGGGAAGTGGAGATTGCCGCAGAATCGTCAATTTGGTTCAATACCGTATTAAGAGGGGATTTGGCTCCGATTGTAATCGGCGGCCGAACGAATATCCAAGACGGCTGTATCGGGCATGTCAATTTAAAGCAGCCCCTGATCATGGATCAGGAAGTGTCTGTCGGACATGGGGCGATCATACACGGATGCCGGATAGGCAGGGGTACATTGATTGGAATGGGGGCCATCGTACTCAACGCTGCCAGCATTGGTGAATATGCTTTAGTAGGGGCGGGTTCAACCGTCACTGAACATATGGTAATTCCCCCATACACGCTTGCCCTGGGGACACCGGCAAGAGTTGTAAGGGAACTGACAGAGCAGGATTTGCAGCGGATGAAACAAACCGTTGAGAGCTATGTGCAGAAAGCAAAAGAGTATCGTTCCGCAAGTTTAGAGGTGGATGCTTGATAGAAGCTTTATCATTCACGTTGGAGGTTGGTCCAATGGAAAAAATGGATGTGTCATACTTTGCGATGTTGAGCATGACGGCGGAAATGGTTTTGGACGAAGCCGTTCAAAAGTTTAATGAGCAAAGATTGCAAATGGAAATCGACCGCGCTTTGGAACAGGGTGATAAGGTACGTTTTTATTCACTCACAAACGAACTGAAGAAACTAAAAAAACCAGTCGTTCATGTTCCCGAGAGCGAGGAATGATTCCTGCCGGTTTAGATTGGAGTAAACAGGGTGATCCCTCACTGATTTAGACAAAGACTTGTGTTTGCACAAGTCTTTTTGTTTTGAAGTGGCAGCAACCTATGATACATTGATGGAAGTAAATATGGGAAGAGAGAAATGGAGGACAGCGATGAAATTCAATGAAATTGCCGCGGAAAGTTGGTCGGAATGGCAGCCTTTTATGGATACGTGCCTGCTTCCGGTGACGGGCTTGAAGGGAGATGAAGATCCGCTGCAGGTTACGAAGGCTCTGGAGGCGCTTAAAGATGTGATGGACCGGGTGGAGATTCCTTTTAAAGGCAGGATCGTTACTTACCCGGCCATTCATTTTTTCCATCCCGAAAACGATGATCCTACATATATTAACCGGATTTGTCAAAAGATAAAGGAAGCAGGGTTTAAGTTTGTCGTGATCGCAACTGCTGTGCCGGCGATAGCAGCAGGCTGTTGGCAGGCGGATGCGGTCATATCCCCGGTGGAATTGGATGGGCATGAGGGGAAGGAAGGAATAGCCAATAAAATTGCCGCAATGTGGGAGCGGCGGATGTGACGAAGTTGTGACAATTTGCTAACATTTTAATTTGATCTTTAAATTAAACACCCGATTTGCAAGGCGCCATTCTTGACGCTCCCCAAGTCGTAAGATATTATTATAATGTCCTAGTATTGAGTGAAAAATGGGTCGATTTTGACTTGTGATATGTGTGGCAAAGGGGGTAGAATCGTATGAGCGAACAACAAAACCAAGGTATCCATTCATCGGAGGAAAAACCGGTTCACCGCAAAGAAATGTCACGAAGACAGTTTTTGTCTTATACACTTGGCGGAACGGGCGGGTTTTTGGCCGGCATCCCTCTGATTTCCATGATCCGTTTTTCAGTTGATCCTCTTCTTCAGCCGAAAGCGAAAGGGGAATTCATCAAGGTTGTGGAAGAAAGCAAAGTCCAGACTGAACCAAAATCGTTCAAGTTCCAAAAGCATCAAGTCGACGGATGGTATGAAAGCGATCCGGAATTTGAAGCTTGGATTGCCAAAGGCAGCGACGGGAAAATATTCGCGCTTTCTCCGATTTGCAAGCATTTGGGCTGTACGGTCAATTGGAACACCGAAAAAAATCAAGAGTATGTTTGTCCGTGCCATGGGGCGCATTACACCAAAGACGGCAAAAATTTAATCGTTGCGCCGGCACCTTTGGACGAATATCAGGTAAAAATCGACAATGGATTCGTTTATTTGGGACCGATCGTCCCGAATACGAGGGTCTGACAGGAGGCGTAAAATCAGATGTTTAAAAGTGTCTATACGTGGATTGACGAACGTCTCGATATAACGCCGATGTGGAGAGACGTCGCGGACCATGAGGTTCCCGAGCATGTAAATCCCGCGCACCATTTTTCTGCGTTTGTTTATTGCTTTGGCGGCTTGACGTTTTTCATCACCGTCATTCAAATTCTTTCGGGCATGTTTCTGACGATGTATTACGCGCCCGACATCATCAACGCTTATGCGAGCGTGGATTATCTGCAGCATAAGGTGGCCTTTGGCGCAATCGTTCGCGGTATGCATCACTGGGGAGCCAGTCTAGTTATCGTCATGATGTTTTTACATACCCTGCGCGTTTTCTTTACCGGTTCTTACAAAAACCCGCGCGAAATGAACTGGGTAGTCGGAATGCTTATTTTCTTCGTCATGTTGGGCCTGGGCTTCACCGGCTATTTATTGCCTTGGGATAACAAAGCTTATTTCGCCACTAAGGTTGGGATTGAAATTGCTTCTTCCATTCCTTATCTTGGGGTATACGTCAAGGAATTTTTGCAGGGTGGAAATATTGTCGGCGCACAGACTTTGACCCGCTTTTTTGCTCTGCACGTGTTCTTCCTGCCCGGTGTACTGCTGCTCTTGTTAGGCGGACACTTTTTCATGATTCGCAAGCAAGGCATTTCCGGCCCGCTATAAAAATGAACCTAGCAGAAACGAAAGGAGGATAACGTGTGGCGCATCAACATAAATCGGACGAAAAAGTAGTTTTTGTAGGGGATTCCCGCGTTAGAAAAAAATCCGGCGAACTTATTCCCCAGGACTATACCGCTTATCCCGGTAAATCCGAGGCTTTCGTTCCCAATTTCCTTTTGAAGGAATGGATGGTGGGCGCGGTTGTGCTTGTCGGATTCATGGTTCTGGTGATGTCGGAGGCGGCACCGCTCGGTTATCCCGCAGATCCGACGAATACATCGTTTATTCCGATGCCCGATTGGTACTTCTTGTTCCTTTACCAGCTGTTGAAATATCCTTATACCTCGGAGCATTTTAAAATTGTAGGTACGCTCATATTTCCGGGAATTGCTTTTGGTTCTTTATTCTTGGCGCCTTTTTTGGACCGCGGTCCGGAAAGACGTTTCTATAAAAGGCCGATTGCCTCTTCCTTAATGCTATTATCGATTGTTGCCACCGGTTATCTGACGATGGCCGCATGGTCGCATTATGAGGAAGAATTGGCGGCCAAAGGCATTATTCCGGAGCATATTCAGCGGGAAGAGGATTTGAAAGCCGGCAAAGAGGTGCCTAAGGCCACTGAGCCGGGAGCCAAGAAAGCGGCGCTGGCGCCGATCGTTGATCCGAGCAATAAAGCGCATGATGTGTATCTTAAAGCAACCTGTGTGTCCTGCCATGGCAAAGACATGGAAGGCATGCCGTCCGCCGGATTCCCTCCGCTTCGCGGAGTAGGCGACAAATATGACAAGGCCAAAATCGAGGACATTATGAAAAACGGTTTGGTTAAAATGCCTGCCGGTCAATGGGATCAAAGCAAAGCAAAGGGTTTGAGCGATGCTGATTTGACGGCGCTGGCCGACTGGCTTTCTCAGCAAAAAGCACAAAAATAACAAGCGTTAAGACAAAAACCTGGCCGCGAGGTCAGGTTTTTCTGCTCGTATGCGTTTGAAGTCCGGAGGGGCTGTTCCGCCCATGCTTCGATGGTTCTTGGTCTGACAGATTTGGACTGGTCATTTTCGCATCCGAAGCCGGAAAGCAGTCGAAACCAGGGAACACTCCCCCTCCGGGCTTAACTATGAGATGAGGTGGGCATTATTCGTTCTAAAGAAACTTCGCTCGCTTTTTTTTGGAGCCAACCCTTTTTAACGTCGAAGCCGATTTTGTGGGCGCTTTTTTGGACAAACCTGTTAGGAACGGCTTACGGCTACGAATGGTACTGGCAGCAGCTTGTTTATACTGCGCAGGAGAAATCGCCTTTGCTGCTACCCTTTGTGCCGGATAGTCCGACCGCCAGCTTGTTCTTCACTTTGGCGCTTGCTTTTCTGATATTTGACCGTTTCCGCGGCGGACAGCGGACAGGACGATTTGCCTGGCTGCGCGGATTAATCGAAGCCTTGGCCGTAATTACCTCGGTTAAATACGGAATATGGGCGGTGGCGATGATTATCGATGGCGCCATTCAGGGAACGCCGCTTGTATGGGAGCATTGGATGCTGATGGTCTCACACAGCTCGATGGCTTTGGAGGCACTGCTGTATGCTCGTTTTTTTCGCATGAAGTGGATGAATATCGCCATTGCCGCCGCCTGGACGCTGCTTAATGATTTTATCGATTACGGACTCGGCGTTTTTCCGTGGCTTCCCGATGTGCTGCTGGATGATCTTGGGCCGATCCAGATATTCACGACTACCCTCAGCTTGTTTGGCATCGGCTGCGCGGTTGCAAGCAAACAAATCCCGGACAGGAATCAGGTCTAATCAAGGACATCCCTCCATATGATTTAGATGAGGAGGGATGTCCGATGTTTTGGGGAAAAATGATCCGCATTGTGTTTGTGATCGCAATCGCAGCCGGCGTCATCTCCGGCTGCGCACAGGTGCGGCAAACCGCTGCTCAGCCGGTATCCGAAGATCCGACCGTTCAGCCAGTGCTTGCAGAAATGGATCGCGCATCGGAGCAGATGCTCAAGCTTGCCAAAGCCGGAGCGGTGACGGAAGCCAGAGAACAACTGATGAAATTTTCCGAGTTGATGACAAAGGTGAATTTCAACGGCCTCTTGACCATAGATGGCTTGGACGCTTTGACGAAAACGGTTATGGATGCCAGGCGCATCTTTAATGCGGTACGCTATTCTCCGGAGCAAGGCGTGGAGGCAGCCGTTCGTTTGCGTTTGGCCTCAGATGCCTTGACGCACAAACAAAACCCGATGTGGCTGCAGTTTGAACGGACGCTTTCCGGCAGGTTGACGGAATTCGAAACAGCCGCCCGCGCGAAAAACCGATCGCTGGCCATTCGCAGGCTGGCGGAAATCAGCAGCGCCTATCAGCAGATTCGTGCGGCCGGCCTGATTAGCGGCAGAGAAATCGCAGTGTACAAAATCGATTCGCTTTTAGTGTTTTTGCATGCGGAATTGAGCAAGGGAAAGACGGATTTTAAACATCTGGCATCGGGAGCGAAGCATTTTCGCGAGAGCTTGCAGGAGCTGTTCGTGAACAATGGCCGGCAGGCGTACCTTCCATTCGCCGAAAATCGCAGTCCCTTTGTTTGGACGGTCGTTCTTTGTTCACTGATCATTACGGTATTGATGTTTGTCGGGTGGAAGAAATTCAAGTACGGAAGCCCTTATAAGCCACTGGGAAGAGGATAGTTGGCAGCGCTATTCGAGCTTGAAGCCTTCACCGAGAACATCGTGCACATCACTGATGATCATAAACGCTTTCGGATCGATTTTTCTTACGAGGTTTTTCATTCGCTGCACTTCATGACGATAAACGACGCAGTAGACGACTTCCTTTTTTTGTTTGGAATAGGCGCCTTTGGCGGAAAAAAGCGTAACCCCGCGATCAATCGTGTCGGTTATTGATTCGGCGACTTCAGCCGGTCGGTCCGTAATGATCGTAAACGCTTTTGCCGCATAGGCGCCTTCTTGTATGAAATCGATTACTCTGGATGCGATAAATACGGCAACAAGAGTATAAAGCACCTTTTCCAGCGGAATATAGAAAACAGAAAGTCCGATGACCGCAGCATCGAACAGCAGAATCACCTGTCCCATGCTTCTGCCTGTGATTTTCCAACCAATGCGCGCGATAATGTCGGCTCCTCCGGTTGTTCCCCCGGCGCGAAACACGAGGCCGAGGCCGATTCCAAGCGTAACTCCGGCGTAAAGCGCGGCAAGCAGAATATCCTGGCTGGAATGAAAGGGGACAATCCAGCCTTTAGCGATGGAATATTCCATCATCCATAGAAAAAACGACAGCGAAAACGTGCCAAGCACTGTATAATACATCGCATTTTTTCCGAAAAAACGCCAGCCGATCAAAAACAGCGGAATATTCATCACAAGAGTGGTCCAAGAGGGCCGAAAGCCTGCGGAATAATGAAGCAGCAGGGCAATCCCCGTAATACCGCCCTCCATCAGTTCGTTGGCGATCACGAAATAGTGCAGACCAAAGGAGTAAATGGCGGTTCCCAATAGGATGAAGATCACCTTTGCGGCAAAAGAGCGCGTCTGTTGGAAAGAAACCATGGCAATCTCCTTTTGACCCGGATTTAATCGATTTTTATTATACTCTTTTTTTTTCCAAAGTGAAAAGAAATGCGAACGAATGGCACAAAAAAGATTTGTGTTCATTTTCCGTTTGCGATAACATGTGTAATAATGTGTGTATGTGGGCTCGGCCGCATTCGAAGAGGGATTTCCGTTTTGGCTTTCGACTGTTTTCCGGCGAAGATGCAGATATGACCAGTCCGGACCTGACAGACCAAGAACCATCGAAGCCTATTCATAAAGGGAAGTTCTCCGACATTTCATGGTTCTAGGTCTCTCTGGCCCTCCCTTTAGCGACGGAAAGCAGACTCACCCAAAAGAAATCCTCCTTCGAACCCTTGAATTTGAACCCCTGCCGGTCGGAAAAATCCATAGTAAAGAGGCCAAGCATATAGTTACATTATGCATACACAAAGAAGGGGAGAATATGGGCGACAAAAGCTTGCAAGAAATGCAGCGGGAAGTGGATCGATATATATCCCAATTCAAGGAAGGCTATTTCAGTCCGCTGTCCATGCTGGCACGGATGAGCGAAGAAGTGGGAGAACTCGCCCGCGAGGTCAATCATAATTTTGGCGAAAAGCCGAAAAAAGCTACAGAGGCGGAAAACTCCATCGAATTGGAGCTTGGCGATATCCTTTTTATTACGATATGTTTTGCCAACTCCCTTGGCATCGACCTGACGGAAGCACACGATAAAGTAATGGAGAAATTTCAAACCAGGGACGCCAACCGTTGGACGCCGCTACACACCGATTCGGAATAATGTTCATATGCTGTACCATCATCTTTTGAAAAAAGGAGGATGGGTAGCGGTGGACGGAGAAAAAGAAATAAAAAAAGCGTATGAAGCAATTCTGGACCATGATTTCGAGCAGGCGATCGAGTGGTTTAAGCAGGCCGTGGCCCTAAATCCCGGCAACGCGGATTACCACTATAAGCTTTCCATCACTTACGCCCGAAGCCATAAACTGGAGCTGGCCACAGTGCATGCCAAACGTGCGCGGGAACTGGACGGGGACAATGACGAGTACCGCTTTCATCTGCATAATTTAAACGCGATGGAGCTGGTTCAGCAGGCGAAAGAGAGCTTGCGGCAGTCGGAAGATCAGGCAAATTTGGCCGTAACCTTGTTGGATCGTGCAATTGCCCTTGATCCGTTAAATGTGGAAGGTCATCTTTTACTGGGTCTTGCTTATGCGCAGCTGAAGGATTTAACCAAGGCGATTCAATCCGTGAAGGAAGTGTTGAGGCTTGATCCGCAGCACGAGATCGCGCAAAAGCTGCTCGTAGATCTGAAGAAGGAGCTTAGAAATACGCTGGAATTTTCTTGAAGGAAAGGAACAAGGTGAAGCAATGGATCAACGAATCAAAGTAGCAGTGTCGGGAGCAGGGGGAAGAATGGGCCGCGAGGTAGTGAAAATGGTCTTGGGCGATGAACAATTGCAGCTCGTGGCGGCCGTTGACACATCGGCATTCGGAACAGACGCCGGATTGCTTGTAGGCCAGGAGGCATGCGGTGTCGAGGTAACGAATGATTTGGAGCTGACCTTAGTGGAATCGCATGCCGATGTGCTCGTCGATTTTACAACGCCGCACGCCGTGATGAATAATACCAAAATTGCCATTCAGCACGGTGTGCGTCCCGTTATCGGCACTACCGGAATGTCTCCCGACGAAATCGAAGAATTGGACAAGCTCTGCCGGGAGAAAAAAATCGGCGGGATCATTGCTCCGAACTTCTCCATCGGCGCCATACTGATGATGAAATTCGCAGCTCAGGCAGCCAAATATATGCCTCATGTCGAGATCATCGAATATCACGGGGATCAAAAGCTGGATGCGCCTTCAGGAACCGCAGTGCAAACCGCCGAGAAGATCGCGGCAATCCGCGAGGAGTTCAGACAGGGCAATCCTCAGGAAAAGGAAACGATCGAAGCGGCCAGAGGCGCCTATTATGACGGATTTCGCATACACAGTGTAAGATTGCCCGGAGTATTCGCTCAACAGGAAGTTATTTTTGGGGGGCACGGTCAGACTTTAAAAATTCGCCACGATTCTTATGACAGGGTGGGTTATATGCCCGGAGTCAATGTCGCCGTTAAAAAAGCGATGAAGCTTGACGGAATCGTATACGGCTTTGAGAAATTTATCGACTAGCATGGGTGGAATCCAGGGAGCAGGAGGAATGGGTATGATGAATATCGCTCTGATTGCGCATGATCGCAAAAAGGACGAAATGGTCAATTTCGT
The DNA here is from genome assembly GCA_964514665.1 of uncultured Caryophanales bacterium. GTDB lineage: Bacteria > Bacillota > Bacilli > Paenibacillales > KCTC-25726 > CAZESH01. Next base: position 2,778 of record CAZESH010000013.1, on the reverse strand, counting down.
AACGGCATATTCTCATGTGTTTATGCTGCATCATCTGTATGCAACGGGAACTACCGGCTTTAGAATCAATGAAAACACCGGACTTCCAGTTCATCGTTTTATGTCGGGACCGCTTGGGGGAGACCAGCAAATCGGTGCGATGGTGGCCAAAAACGAGATGGATTTGGTGATTTTTTTGCGTGATCCGTTGATGGCTCAGCCGCATGAACCGGATATTATTGCGCTTCTTCGCTTGTGCGATGTGCAGGGGATTCCGCTGGCAACCAACGTCGCCTCCGCCGAGATCATGGTGAAAGCGTTGGAACGGGGAGATTTTGCATGGAGAGAGCTTGTACATAAATACAAGCCCGATGGAGACCAATGAGCGGCAAGCTGGACATGCTGATTTTCGGTGCCCATCCCGATGACGCGGAGATCGGCATGGGTGCGGCCATCTACAAGCATGTCCAGGCCGGAATGCGTGTCGGCATATGCGATTTGACCTATGCGGAACTGTCCTCCAACGGTACGGTGGAACTGAGGCAGCGGGAAGCTGAGGAAGCTTCGCGCCTGTTGGGACTTGCAGCAAGATCGAATCTTGGCCTGCCTGATCGCGGTTTGGAGGTTAAAGACGAGCAGATCAGGAAAATTACCCGCGAAATCCGCAAATACCGGCCGCGGCTCGTTTTCGCTCCATATTGGATCGATCGTCATCCGGATCATGTCCTGTGCAGCCAGCTCGTACAAGAAGCTGTATTCAACGCCAAATTGCGCAACTATGAGCCGGAGATGGAAGCGGTTCAGGTTGAGCAGCTGTATTTTTACTTTATAAACGATACGGATAAAGCCGATATCATGATCGATGTCAGTGCAGAGCATGCCGTCAAGATGGAGGTGCTCTCCGCTTACCGCTCACAATTTGAAGCGGCCGATCCAGCCAAGAATATTGTGGCTACTCCACTCAATCAAGCCTATCTGGAACGCGTTGAAGCCCGTGATCGGTTGCTTGGTCAGAAAAGGTCGGTAGCCTACGCCGAAGGCTTTGTAAGCCGCCTTCCCTTGATGGTCGGTCTATTCTAAGCGTTTATTTTTTGTCATATGATGTTTAAGTAAATTTTTTAGCAAAGAGGGGTGAGCTTCTTGCAAGACAAGCTGAAAATAGGGATTACTTGTTATCCTTCTTTGGGAGGCTCGGGCGTAATCGCCACCGAACTGGGAAAGCTGCTTGCCGAAAGAGGGCATGAGGTTCATTTCATCACTTATAACATGCCGTTTCGTCTAGGCGCTTTTCAGAAAAATATTTATTTTCATGAAGTTGAGGTCAACGATTATTCCATTTTCAAATATCCGCCATACGATTTATCATTGGCCAGCAAGCAGGCCCAGGTGACCAAAATGCAGAAGCTTGATCTGCTGCATGTGCATTATGCCGTACCGCATGCGATTTGCGCCATATTGGCCAAGGAAATGGTAGGCGATAATCTCAAGGTGGTCACGACCCTTCATGGAACCGATATTACGGTGCTCGGGGAGGATGAATCGCTGATTGACCTGATTCGTTTCGGCATTAACCGCAGCGATGCGGTAACCGCGGTTTCCGACGATTTGATCAGGCAAACGCAAAAGGCGCTGATGATCGACAAGCCGATTGATCTTGTCTATAATTTTGTCGACAAGCGGGTTTATTTTCCGCGGGATTGTAAAGTGCTGCGCAGTGAATTCGCCGAACCCGGGGAGAAGCTCTTGATGCATATTTCCAATTTCCGCCCGGTAAAAAGGGTCGGCGACGTCATTGACATTTTCAAACGCGTCAACGATAGCATCCCTTCCAGGCTTCTGCTGGTAGGCGAGGGTCCGGATCTTTCCAAAATCCATCACAAAGTAAATGAACTGGGACTATCCGATCGGGTCGTTTTTTTGGGCAAGCAGGATGAAGTGGCGCAAATGCTGTCGCTGGCCGACCTGATGCTGCTGCCTTCGGAAAAGGAAAGCTTCGGTTTAGTAGCGCTTGAGGCGATGGCTTGCGGTGTGCCGACGGTGGCTTCCAATGCCGGGGGAATCCCGGAATTGATCACCCATGGAGAAACGGGATTTTTGGCGCCGATCGGGCAGACCGATGAAATGGCGGATTATGCTATCCGGCTGTTAAGCGATCCGATGATGTACCGCCGTTTTTCCGAAGCCTGTGTGAACAGATCGAAGCATGTATTTTGCAACGAAAAGATTGTTGAAGAATATGAAAAGATTTATTACAGGGTCTTGTCGCATAAAAGCTCGCCGCAGGAGGAGCAAGTCGGAAAATGCGTATAAGCTTTTGAAGGGGTGTACGGGTTGAATGCTGAAGCACGATTGCACGGTGCCGAAGAAATCATATCGAGGATCAAACAAAGCGGCCATCAGGCTTATCTGGTAGGGGGTTACGTCAGGGATCGTTTGCTGAAGCGGACAACACAGGATATCGATATCGCTACCTCGGCGCTCCCTGATCAGGTGATGGATCTTTTTGACCGTACCGCCGCCACCGGACTGCAGCACGGTACAGTCACCGTCCTCAGCGGTGCATTCGCTTATGAAGTCACCACCTATCGTACGGAAACGGGATACCGCGATTATCGCCGGCCGCAGCAGGTGCATTTTGTCACCGACATCTTGGAGGACCTGAAACGAAGGGATTTCACGATCAATGCCATGGCAATGTCAGTGGAAGGGAATTTGATCGATCCTTTCGGCGGAGCCGCCGATCTTGTTTCCGGCATTCTCCGCTGCGTCGGGGAAACACCAACACCGGGTTGGGGCGGG
>CAZESH010000012.1:0-31986 GCA_964514665.1 uncultured Caryophanales bacterium | reverse complement strand
GTGGTTACCAATGCAATCGTATTGGTCAACCGGGTAGAGCAACAACGCCAGCTTGGATTCAGTATTCGAGAAGCGTTGCTGGAAGCAGGCACGACTCGATTGAGACCCATCCTGATGACGGCGATTGCGACGATTTGTGCGCTCATTCCGTTAGCGGCGGGTGCTGCGGAAGGAGCACTCATTTCACAACCCCTTGCTGTTGTGGTCATTGGAGGCTTGGTTACCTCGACCGTTTTGACTCTGTACATTGTGCCGCTCATGTATGAACTGCTTCACATACGAACACATCGACGGGAGAAACAAATGTTGCACCCTGCTATCGAAGGAGAGGAAGATTAATGAAAAGACTGACTAACGACCAGAGACGAAGGGACATTCGGAACGCGGGAAAACAATGGGCAGTTGTCGGTAACGAGCGTATGACAGCATATGCCGGCGCAATACTCCTCATATTACTGTTGGTTGAGCTTGTTAGTGCGGTGAACTTGCACGCCTTACTTTCCGTGCATGTCTTCATCGGTGTGATGTTGTCCGGACCACTTGTTGTCAAGATCGGCAGCACTGGTTACCGATTTCTTCGCTACTATACCAGATCGCCTGCCTTTGTGCGTAAAGGTCCACCTCACTTGGGGCTGCGCATTCTGTCACCGATACTGCTCGTCACAACCCTCGTGGTAATAGCCAGTGGTATCGGACTCGTAATGACCAAACCGAGTCAAAATGGACTATTCTTTCGTATTCACGTCATTAGTGTTCTGGTATGGGTTCCGATGATAGCGATTCATCTGATTGCACATATCGGGAAGGTTCCAAATCTGATTGCGGGCGATTTGAGAAAGAAAACTACAGAGCAGTCCTTAGGGCGCAGGACTCGACTGGGGATCAATCTGGGTGGGTTGATATTGGGAATGATCGCCGCTGTGATGATGCTCCCCGTCGCTGCCCCATGGATAACCTGGAGCAAGACGAATGTAGGTGGCTTACCTAGTCCTCTCATCGCTGGTATCGTTATCAGCGTACTTGTAGTTCTTGCCGCAAAACCATACAAGTGGAGGTAATGTTGTATGTATATCAAGTCCCGCCAGCGAATCCAGTGTATTGGTGTATCGTGTTCAAAATAAGAGAAGGAAAGGTTTACGTTATATAAATGAAATTACTATGAAAGGGACAAATGAATGACTTTCAATATGCTCAATCTCCCAAACTTAAAAATACTTGATATGACGGAGAGCGAGGATGATTATCGTTTTTTGGTGGAGATGGCCTCTCCACCTCCCTCACATTGTCCAAAATGTGGAACTATACCCAACCTATATAAACACGGCAAGAAGGATCAACTCTTCTTTGACTTACCGATGCATGCCAAACGTGTAGGCATATTCGTTAAACGACAACGTTACAAATGCCGTGAATGCAACGAAACCTTTTTTGAAGAATTGCCCGCCATGGATGAATCACGTTCAGTTACAAAACGATTGATGGAATGGATTGAAAAAACCAGCCTTAAGCAAACATTTACAAGTATTGCAGAAGAGATTGGCGTTGATGAAAAGACTGTTAGGAATATCTTTAACGATTATGTTGGACGACTTGAAGCCAAACAGAAAATACTTACTCCTAATTGGCTTGGCATTGATGAAGTCCATCTTTTGAGAAACTATCGGTGCGTCATTACCGATGTTGAAAACAGAACTGTGATCGATATTCTACGGAATCGAAATCAGGAGTCAGTTATCCGATACCTTTCAAAACTTCCAAACCGTAATCGGATTAAATATGTCGCAATGGATATGTGGAACCCATATCGAAGGGCTGTTCATTCAGCCCTTTCAGATGCCATTATTGTTATCGACAAATTTCACGTGGTTAAGATGGCTAATGAAGCTCTTGAAAAGATACGAAAAACAAACCGTGAGAATATCACTACCAAAGAAAGGCGGCAGCTTAAAAAGGATCGCTATGTACTTCTTACCCGAAAAAGTGAATTGAATCATTTTGATGATCAGATAAAGCTACAGCTATGGACCCAAAACTTCCCTCTGCTCGGAAAAGGATATGAGTTGAAAGAGAAGTTCTTCGACATCTATGAAGCCAAAACCAAGGATGAAGCATACCGACTTTATCAATCATTGCTTACTGAGATCCCGCAGGAATTAAAGCCTTATTTTGAACCTCTTATCAAGTCAATGACGAATTGGGAGGAAGAGATATTCAATTATTTTACAATTCCAATTACAAACGCCTATACTGAATCCCTGAACCGTTTAATCAAGACGATGAATCATATCGGTCGTGGTTACTCTTTCGAGGTTCTGAGAGCCAAAATACTCTACACACAAGGATATCGTCAGACTAAAAAAAGGAAAAAGTTCAAAGAAGTATCCACGTCATTTTCAGATGTAATGTTCGACATTCCGTTTCAACCAATGGATTATGATTGGGTCTACGAAAAGGTATTCGGTGCTGATATTTCCACACTGATTAAGGCTATGGAGGAGGGTACCTTTTAACCGTCTTTCCACACTATTTTCCGAATACCCTTTTATTTTAACTTAACATTTCCACAGAGCGCTGCAATATCCCGTTCAAATGGGCAATCGCAGTGCCGTAATTGGTGATCGGCACATGTTCCGCTTTACAGCGATACAATCTGGCAAGCAGCTGCTTGCGGTTGAACATGCATGCACCGCAGTGTACGATCAATTTGTACTCTTGCAATTGATCCGGAAAATCCGCCCCCACACATACCGAGATATTCAGCGGTCCTCCTGCCTTTTGTTCCAGCCATCGCGGCAACTTTTCCCGGCCGATATCTCCTTTTAACGCATGATGTGTGCAGGCTTCGGCTATTAATACTTTATCGCCTGGAGCCAAGCGATCAATCATACCGGCTCCTTCCACAAATTCGCCAAGTTCGCCTTTATACCTGGCCATCAAGATGGAAAAGGAAGTGAGCGGTACGGATTCGGGAACGATTTTATTGACCTTTGCAAACATTTGCGAATCGGTGATGATCAGATCAGGGGGTGCTTTCAAGGCCGTTAAAGCATTCTCCAGTTCTTCATCCGTCACGGAAAAAACTTGCACATGATGATCGAGCAGATCGCGGATCACCTGCACCTGGGGCAAAATCAATCGCCCTTTGGGCGCCTGAATGTCCTGCGGCATGACCAGCACGACAACATCCTTGGGATTGACGATGTCGCCTATAATCGATGACCTTTCACTATTTTGCGGCTGATTGATCATGATCGCTTCTTTTAATTTCAAAATATTCTCGCCGCTTTTGGCGCTTACTTTGACAAACGGAAATCCGAAACGTTTTTTTAATGCGTCATGATCGCGATCCCCGGTATCAATTTTATTGATCACTCCGATGATCGGAATATTTTGCCGCTTCAGTTCCTCAGCCCACTCCATTTCCATCGACAGATCCTCTTCATCTGCAGCTATTACGAGCAGGGCAATGTCGGTCTTCTCCATGACTTCTTTCGTTTTCTTCACTCTCAGCTCGCCGATTTCTCCGGCATCGTCTATCCCGGCCGTATCGATCATCACAATCGGTCCGAGCGGCAGCAATTCCATGGATTTATATACGGGATCCGTCGTTGTCCCGGCCATCGCGGAAACCAGAGCAATCTGTTGGCCTGTGACTGCGTTAATCAAACTCGATTTGCCGGCATTTCTTCTGCCGAAGATGGCGATGTGCAGCCGAATTGATCTTGGCGTTTCAAGCATCTTGAACCTCTCCTTTTCAGCCTCTTGATTTAGAAGCGGAGATCTCTTTCGCCCGCCTCCAGACGGTTCAAATATTTTAATGTTGCCTTTTTGGCATTTGGATTTTCAATGGTTTCCAGACGTTTTTCAATCAATTTTCCCCCGATACCGATTGTCTTTTCGTCACCGTAATCCAACAAATATTCTTTAAAGGTCAATATTGCGTTAGGTTCGCAGATGTTATGAATCTCTCCCGACTTGGCCAAGCTCATGAAGCGGTCTCCCGTTCTTCCCGCCCGGTAGCAGGCTGTACAATAGCTGGGAATATACCCACCTTCGCACAAGCTGGCAATCGTGTCCCCCGGCGAGCGGTGATCGCCTATTTCAAATTGCGGTTTCCCTTCCGTGCGGTGATGGATATGCTCCTGCGCATATCCGCCGACGCCCGTGCAGGATCCGGTGCTGATTTGCGATATCCCGACGGCAAGAATCTCATCGCGGAATCGGGCCTCTTCACGAGTCGAAAGAATCATTCCCGCATACGGCACGGCCAAACGGATGACAGCAACCAATTGTTTGAATTTTTGATCGCTTACCAAAAAAGGATATTGATCCATGCTTACGTTCTCGGCCGGGCGCAGTCTGGGTACAGATACCGTATGCGGTCCGACACCGAAAGCTTTTTCCAAATGCTCGGCATGCATCAGCATTGCCACAGTCTCGTAACGGTAATCAAATAAACCGTACAGCACGCCTATTCCCACATCGTCCACGCCGCCCCGCATCGCCCTGTCCATCGCAGTCAAATGCCAGTTGTAGTCATGCTTCGGACCTTGCGGATGCATGAATTCGTAAGTCGGCTTGTGATACGTTTCCTGGAATAAAATATACGTCCCGATCTCCGCTTCCACCAGCTTGCGGTAATTATCTTCGGTAGTCGCGGCGATATTCACGTTTACTCTGCGAATGCTGCCGTTTCCCGATTTCACGGAATAGATCGTTTGCAAGCATTCCAGAATGTACTCGATCGGTACGTGAACCGGATCTTCCCCCGCCTCCAAAGCCAAGCGTTTGTGGCCCAGCGATTGCAGCACCTCGACTTCCTGCTTCAATTGTTCCATGGTTAATTTATTTCTCGGAAAATCTGTGTTTGAATGCTTATATCCGCAATATTCACAATTGTTGACGCAATAATTGCTGACATACAGCGGAGCAAACAAGACGATGCGGCGTCCGTAAATCTTTTCCTTGATCTCGTTCGCTGCCTGATAAATCCGCTGCCAGATTTCCGGGTCTTTGACCTCAAGCAAGACAGCAGCTTCCCGATGATTCAACCCTTTCAGCATCAAAGCCTTTTGTAATATTTGTTCGACAAATTGGCTGTCTTCCGAGTTTATCAATCCTTGTTCAATCGATTTCCAGATTTCCTGATCCACGATAAAGCTCTCTTCCTTTTGTTCTCTCATCATCTGTTCCTCCCATCTTCTCAGCAGCGCTTATTCGGGAATCGCCTTTGTCTTCGGCCACTGTTCTTCCCAATTGTGCAACAATTCCAATCCAGTAGTCCCGCTCTTCTTGAATGCCCAGCTTTCTGGACGAATTGGGATATATCTCATACAAACTGCGATACTTATGAGGCTCCACCTTCAGCATGATGACGTTGGCTCCACATGACAATGCCCGTTCCTTGGCGCCTTTCTCTGCGACACCAAGCGCTGTAGTTGCCGGAAGATGAATCTTTCTCAGCAGTAATCGGGTAATCGCCACCGCTTTCAGCGTCAACTGCGAGCTGCCGGCAGGATGATCGCATAAAGGCGTCAGCGAATGCGGGATAAAAGGACCGATGCCTGCCATATCGACTTCCATCGACTGCAGCAAGAGGATATCGTCGGCAATATGCTCTGCGGTTTGCCCTGGAAGTCCGATCATAAATCCGCTGCCGAGCTGATAACCCAATCGTTTAAGCGCCCTTAAATGGTTCAGTCTGAACTGCAACTCGGAATGGGGATGCAACTGTCGGTACAGCGCGGCGTTCGCCGTTTCATGCTTCATCAGAAAGCGATCCGCTCCGGCATGTTTTAATATTGCAAACTCTTCATCACTTCTCTCTCCGATACTGAGGGTTATGGCCATATCCCCGATTTGCTTGATGCTGCGAATCAGTTCGTACAACATCTCCGCCGAATAGTGTGCGTCTTCTCCCGACTGCAGCACAATCGTCCGATATCCCGCTTGATAAGCTTCTGTCGCGGCAGCCATAATTTCTTCCGGCGTCATGCGGTATCTCGCGATTTGCCGATTAGTCGCCCGCAGACCGCAATATTTGCAAGCACATCGGCAGTAGTTGGAAAATTCGATAATCGCGCGAAAATGAACGACAGACCCTAACTCCTGCAAACAAACACGATTGGCCGCAGCAAATAATAATTGGCTGTCAGCCTCATTCAGCAGCAATAGATCGATAATCGCTGCTCTGGCCTGGTTTTTATCCTGTAATCGGGCAATTTGTTTTTCTACGGACAACAGTGCTCCCCCCTTAAAAACGGGATCTTCCGGTATAATTCGTATGCAGCAGCTCATGGCTCAAATGGCTGTTCGGCTCTCCCAAAAATTCATCATAGATTTTTTTGATATACGGATTTTTATGCGATTTGCGAATCGTTTTGGCCTCATCCTCGGCATAGATCCCCTTGGCCCGCTCCTTGCGGATATCCACGCGGTCACGAAGTTTTGCCGGTGGAATCGGCTGACCTCCGCCAGCTATACATCCGCCTGGACAAGCCATCACTTCGATGAAGTGATACTGCTCCTTGCCGTCGCGAATCCATTCCATCACCTGCCTGGCATTGCTTAACCCATGAATGACAGCCGTACGAATGGATTGGCCGTTCGGCAAATGGATCGCCGTTTCCTTGATGCCGTCAAATCCCCGAACGGCAGTATAATCGACCTCCTGCAAATCTTCACCAGACAATAAATCGAACACCGTTCTCAGCGCAGCTTCGGCAACCCCGCCGGTCGCCCCGAAAATGACACTCGCCCCCGTCGATTCACCGAAAGGATTATCGAAATCCTCCTCGGGAAGCGCGGTTAAATCCATTCCCGCTTCTTTAATCATGCGGGCCAATTCCCTGGTGGTCAGCACCAGATCGACATCCTGCATCGCTTCGTGCGACAATTCGGCTCTGCCGCTTTCAAATTTCTTGGCCACGCATGGCATGATCGAAACGACTGCAATACGCTGGGGATCGATCCCCATTTTTTCGGCGAAATAGCTTTTAATCAGCGCACCCTCCATTTCATGCGGCGATTTGCAGCTGGACAGACGGTCAAGCATATCCGGGAATTGATGCTCCATGAATTTGACCCATCCCGGACAGCAGGAGGTCATCAACGGAAGGCGAGTCCCCTGCTGCAGACGATTCAATAGCTCGGTCCCTTCCTCCATGATCGTCAAGTCGGCGGCAAAATCCGTATCAAACACGCGATCAAAGCCGATCCGCCGCAGCGCCGCCACCATTTTCCCAGTAACTCTGGTGCCTACGGGTAGGCCAAACTCTTCACCTAATGCTACCCTGACTGCAGGAGCAGTCTGCACGACTACAAATTTCTCCGTATCTTCAATCAGTTTCCAGGCTTCCTCCACCTGATCCTTTTCCGTCAAAGAACCTACCGGACAGGCAAGGATGCACTGTCCGCAGTTGACGCATGCCGTTTCCCCGAGCGGGTGTTGAAACGCCGGCGAAACCAAAGAATCGAAGCCCCGACCGGACAGCCCGATGGCGGAAACCGATTGAACACTTTCGCAGGTGCCGATGCAGCGACCACAGAGTATACATTTTTGTGAATCTCTTATAATGGAAGGGGACGAATGATCACTCGGAACACTTCGCCTTTCCCCTTGAAACCGTGATTCGGCAACATGCAGACGGGATGCCAAACTTTGCAATTCGCAATTATTGTTGCGCAGACAAGACGGACATTCCACGTCATGGTCGGAAAGCAGCAATTCGATTACAGTTTTGCGCGCTTCTCTGACCTTCTTGGTATTGGTCTTCACCTGCATGCCGTTTTCCGCTTTAAGCGTGCACGATGCAATCAGCTTCGAACCTACCTCTACCACACATACACGGCAGCCCGAGCTCTCGTTGATACCTTTTAGGTAACACAGTGTGGGAATGAAAATACCGGCTTCGCGAGCGGCTTCCAGCACGGTCATTTGCGGATCGACTTCGAGCTCCTGCCCATCTATTGTAAATTTCACCTTATCCACTTCTACCCCTCCATTCAATTTCTGGATATCGCCGCAAATCGGCAGGTTTCTTGGCATATTCCGCAGCGGATGCATTGCTCTTGATCGATCAAGTATGATTGTTTCAAGACGCCGCTGATTGCGCCTGCCGGACACTTTTTGGCGCAAAGTCCGCATCCCCTGCAAAGCTCCTGATCAATCTCATAGTGCAGCAAGGATTTGCAAACCCCGGCCGGACAGCGTTTATCCACAACATGCGCCAAATACTCGTCGCGAAAATATTTTAACGTGGACAAGATCGGATTCGGAGCAGTCTGCCCGAGACCGCACAAGGAGGCGGCCTTCACTTGCTCAGAGAGAAAGGCCAGTTCATCCAAATCTTCCAGCGAACCTTTTCCTTGTGTGATTTTCTCGAGAATTTCCAGCAGCCTTTTCGTGCCTATCCGGCAGGGCGTACATTTTCCGCAAGATTCATCTTTGGTAAATTCAAGATAGAAACGGGCCACATCGACCATGCAGGTATCTTCATCCATCACAATCATTCCGCCCGAGCCCATCATCGATCCAAGGGATACCAACGTATCATAATCAATTTGCGCATCCAGATGCTGCGCGGTAATGCATCCCCCTGACGGCCCGCCGGTTTGCACCGCTTTGAATTTTTTACCTCCCGGAATTCCTCCGCCAATTTCCTCAATCACTTCCCGCAATGAAATGCCCATGGCTACTTCAGCCAGACCCGGGCGTTTAATTTTGCCGCCAATAGCGAATACTTTCGTCCCCTTGCTTTTCTCCGTGCCGATTTGTGAGAACCAGAACGCTCCATTTTGGATAATCGGAGGTATATTGGCCAACGTCTCCACATTATTGATCACCGACGGCGCGCCCCATAATCCGCGTACTGCGGGAAAAGGCGGCTTTGGTCTAGGCATTCCCCTCTTGCCTTCGATCGAATTCATCAGTGCGGTCTCTTCCCCGCACACGAAAGCCCCCGCTCCGAGCCGAACTTCAATATCGAAATCGAATTCGCTGTCCAAAATGTTCCGGCCGAGCAATCCGTATGCTCTTGCCTGGTCGATCGCCAAATTCAAGCGTTTGACAGCCAGCGGATATTCAGCACGCACATAAATGTACCCCTGATTGGCGCCAATTGCGTAACCGCCTATGAGCATCCCCTCCAGCACGGAATGGGGATCCCCTTCGAGGATGGAGCGGTCCATGAATGCTCCGGGATCTCCTTCATCGGCATTGCAAATAAAATATTTTTGCGGCGCTTGCTGTTTAGCGGCAAATTGCCATTTGACCCCTGTCGAAAAACCGCCGCCTCCCCTTCCTCTGAGTCCCGCCTTTATGATTGTCTCCACCACCTGCTGCGGCGACTCTTGCGTCAAAACTCTAATCAACGATTCGTAGCCGTCTTTGGCCAAGTATTCATTAATATTCTCCGGATCGATCATCCCGCAATTTCGCAATGCAATTCTTTTTTGCTTATGAAACAGCGAGGTTTGCGGGCCGCTTTTGTCTTGTATCATCGTATATTCTGCAACCGGCAAACCATTTAGCAGATGCTCGTTGAAAATACGGCGAATTTTTTCTGCCGTTACCTTGATATAAGTAACCTTCTCTTCTCCCGGGCGAATGATCTCCACAATCGGTTCAAATTGGCAAAGTCCGATACAGCCCGTTTGAACAATGGAAACATCCGTGTACGGATAGCTTTTCATATCCTGCCGCAATTGTTCCAACACCGGTTTTGCTCCCGCTGCAACGCCGCAGGTCGCCATTCCGATCATGATTCTTGTCGTAGTCCGATTGTGACTTTGATCCACATCATGCAGGTGATTCAAACGGATTTCTTCCAATTCCTGAATGGACTTCATTTCGTTTTCACCTCGTTTTTATGTTCAGACAATAGGCCGGCTACCTCTTCAACCGTAAACCGCGGGTAAACCTTTTCGCCAACGGTTGCAATGGGCGCCAATCCGCAAGCGCCAACACATCGGGTAGCATCCAAAGAAAACTTGCCGTCTTCGGTTGTTTCTCCGACCCGGATGCCCAGCTCCTTCTCAAAACGATCGAGCAAGTCCTGCGAGCCTTTAATATAACAGGCGGTTCCCAAACAGACGTGAATCGGTTTTTCGCCTTTGGGCTCGAGCGAGAAAAAGGAATAAAACGTAGCAACGCCGTAAATTTCGGTTAATGGAATATTCAACTCTGCGGATACCGCATTCAGTTCCTCTTCCGGCAAATATCCCAGTCCTTCTTGAATGGCATGCAAAACAGGGATCAGTGCCCCCTTCAATCCCCTGAAGTGTTCAATGGCTTGCTGTGTTACGATGTTCAAGTGAATCCCTCCTATATTGTGAATAATTTCACTTACCATTTTATGAAGATGCCTCTTACTTTTATTATAGAGGGTTCGGCTGAAGTGTATGTGAATAATTTCACATTATTAGAAATAAATTTATTTAATTCCCGCTCTCTCTTATTCGATCATTCAGGATGAAATTGATAAATTTCCAATTGTATCCGCTTCTCTTCGATAAATTCCACACCTTCATCCATGAGAAAAAGCTTTTGCAGCGAGCTGGATTCATCCTCATTCAAGACAATCTCCCCTTTCGCATTGAGGACCCGATGCCATGGCAGCTTATATTTGTCGCCCATCGAATGAAGAATCCGCACCACTTGCCTGGCTCCCCGGGGACTTCCGGCCAAGCTCGAAACTTGGCCGTATGTCATCACTCTGCCCTCGGGAATTGCCTGTATGATTTCGATAACCCTTGCCGTAAATGGCTGCATATTGGCTCTCACCTCTCTGGTTTTTCTGATTTTCAGCGCTCTTGTTTAAAGCCGGGAAAGAATCATCAACAGATTTATGCCGCTTAACCAATAAGCATTCTTTAGTCGTTTTAACGTCTCCGAATCGATTTTTTCCATTTTCATTATTTCATCTCTGCCAAGACCATTGATTACCAGCAAACGCTTATGTTCTTTATCAATATTAAAAACATATCCCTTAAAATCGGATGGTTCGCTTGTGCAACCGGATAGTAACATCATAGAAGACAGCCAAACAAGTACATGGTTACGGATATAAATCATCATTCAGCCACCTTCCTCTTCATCATTTACTTTTCAATTAAAACGCACCATCGCTTAATGGGCCTCCGGAATGCTCCATCGGGATCCCTCGCTTTATTTGACATCACCTGCAAATTCCGTTGTTAAAAAATCCATGGAATGAGCAATGTCTAAAGATTCCTCTATATTGCCTACCTCTAAACCATGGTTTGGCGAAATTATTTTATATAAATCCACACCTGCAGATTCCTCTAATTTTTGAATGGACAACAAGCTGTATGGATTGAACGGACTCATCTACCAATTGCTCAACTTCGTCTTGTTTCAATTCCGTCCTGGCAGCTTGATAACCGTATTCAGGCATAAGCAAATCAAAGCCCGATTGTCCGGCAGTATTTCCTGAATAGTGCAGTAGCGGTCTTTCACAGGAATAATTTTTGCCGGGAAAGCAAACAACCAGACTTTTGGAATCTTGGCTTGAAATATGAATTTTCTCCAGATCTCTACCCCAATTCGAAGGCACTCTCAGCTTTTTCATTTTCATCATTCACCTCGGAACCGGATCGCCGTATCAACAGGAATGTTCCCGGGCTGCTTTAATTAAACCCCTGCAATTTCTCCGGATTCGAAACCATATATATACTCCGGATACGGGAACCATCCGGTTCCCATTCCGGGCATATGGCCATGACGGTTTGGCCTTCCTTTTCACGAACAAGCCGGGTTGCCCATTTATAAAAACCGGCTTAAAGCCATTGCGGAAGCGGCCTTTGTCGAACAGCCCTTGGAAAAAAGCGCGTACTCGTTCGATTCCGATGATCGGGTGCAGCGCGGCCCTGACTTTTCCTCCTCCATCCGATACAAGCTTGACATCATCCAGCAAGAAAGCAAGCAGCGGCTTGAAATTACCTGTATCCGAAGCACTCAGGAACGTCTCGATAAACCGTTCCTGCATTGGCGTCGATCCTTCATTTGGCGGATCGTTCCACAGGATCGGACTGCTGCCCGCTGCGACCGTCATCCGGTTTCGGTTCAGGCAGCCATGGCCCAATGCAAGTCTCGCGTTGACGACGCGATGACTTCAGCAGATTGAGGCAGCGGTTTATCGTCATCCTCGTCAAATAGGCCTGCTCATTCAAAATTTCACCTGAATCCAGCTGCATATACCGCTCAAAAACGTCGTGCACGATGTCCTCTGCATCTGCTGCAATTCCCAGCATTCGATAAGCAAGACCGAACAACATGGATTTATATTGCATGTAAGTTTGATCCACTATTTCCAAGAAGCCTTCACTCCTTTAGCAAATCGAATCACTTCGTTCTTGCCATTATGTAGGCTTTATCCGTTTTCTCAAATCCAACCTTCGGGTAATAGTCCACTGCTCCTGGCGCTGATATCAAAACCAGTGAAGACTCTTCCCCGATTTTTTCCCTCACTTTTTGGATTAATTCTTTTCCTATCCCACATTTCTGGTACGCTGAATCAACGGCTAAATCGGACAAATAGCAGCAATACGAATAGTCTGTGATCGCTCTTGCTATTCCTACCATTTGATCCGCATCCCAAGCAGTGATGATAATATCCGCATGCTTAATCATGCGTTCCATCCTGTCTAAATCTTGATAGGGCCGCTTTATCCCGGATTTCATGAAGACCCGTGAAACATCCTCGGCTTTAATGTCCTTCATGTCTTGATAAGTAATCTGCATCATTCCCCGCTCCCTTTCATGCTACATTTACCCGCTAACGCTTAAATTCTTCTTTAATTTCATCCTTCGGATCCCATATTGACCATGCGGCTTCCAAAAGATTTCCTTGATTATCTCTGAAATAAAAATACTTGGCTTCCCCGCTCCCAAGTGTCTGTAATTCTTCAACTTCGATCCCGTTGCTTTTTAAGATACTATGAGTAAATTCTATATCCGGGCAGTTTATAGCCATAATGGGAAAAGGCTTCCCATTGCGGGATATTTCCAACCTATTGCTGTCTTTCGTCTCTATAAGCAACAATGCAATAGAATTTTTGTGCGGATGATGCAGCACAGCCAAATATGAACCACGATCCTGAAACTTATTGATTAATTTGAATTCTAAATTCCGAGTGTACCATTCAATGGATTCGGCAATGTTTGATGTCGGTACATAAACATAACCTATTCTTGTAAATGCAAATTCTTGACTCATTAACAATCACCTCCAGATTGATTTTAGCCTCTTCAACTCGATAGAGTTTTTATTCGTTCCTAATTCTTGTCGGTCAGTTCATCTTGTGTTATGATTTGATTAACAAAGACCAAGTGCTGGTACACTTGGCCTCGACAATTGGCTTGGATGGGACTCCCTTCTGAGTTAATCAAACGGCGAAATCCCACCTTCGGCTGCAACCAAGGGGTGGGATTTTACTTTCTCTTGTTGTTATTACCGATGTATGTTAACAGTGCAATAATAAACATGCCAAAAAGAAACATGATCGTTATGGCATCCTTTACTTCCATGGCTTCACCTCCCCCAAAGTTTCCGAAGCAAACTTACTTCGAAAGCATATGCTCGAAGGGAAACCACGCCCACCCAAGATTCAATTGTACCTTCATTGTAACTTCAAATTCAGATGCGTACAAGTGTTCTATTTTATTTTATCACGCGAATCGCCGCGGCCTGTTCACTTGCTCCTAACTTCGCAAGGCCGTATACTTCTTCAATCCATCTCAGCATGCTGTAATGGTCGACTCTCTCTGCATATTTCCCTTGTTTGATCATGGGACCGGCGATGATGATCGGGATATGGTTTTTTTTGGAGAAATCATCCTCGTCCCAGGATATCATGAGCGCACTGTTATGGGTTTGCGCCCATGCCGCATATCCGCCAAGCTTGTCCTTCAACCAAGCGTCGGCCTGCCCAATCGATCCGCTGTGCATGTCATGCTTCTCATTCGGAATGACAAACGAAACGGTCGGGAGCTTGGAATAATCCTCGGGAAAATCCGTTAGCGGCCGGTTGGCAGCTGCAGGAACATTCTTAAATTGCGTCCATGGATTGTGTTTGCGTGCATACTGCCCTGACCAACATCCGCTGAAGCCGGTTTTTGGCAAATCCTCCGAATACCCGGCAAAGGTCAAATTGTTCTTGCTTAATTCACTGGCCAGATTAGGCGCCGAGAAAGGCTTGTGGCAGCTGTCATTGGTCACCCCCTGCGTTGAACCCGAGAAGAAGGCAAGATAATTGGGCTGGCTTGGATGGGTTACACCGTGGGCGTCGGTAAACAACGCTCCTTTTGCAATCAGAGACTGGATAAATGGAGCATTGGAGCTGCCCACCACCTGTTCATAGGAATGATTCTCTTCCACGACAATAACCAGGTGATCGATCTTTAAACCGGAGGCGCTTGACGCTTTATCCGGAGTTGATGCGGGTGTGCTTGATGCTGTGGGAACGGGCGCTGCTGTCGGAGCAGGTGTCGCGGTATCTGCTGGAGCGGGTGATGCTGATTCCGTTGGAACAGGAGTTGTAGTTGCTGTAGGTGCAGGCGTTGCCGTTTGCCGGCTTTCTTGGGCCGGAGGTACTGTGCGGCAGCCTGACAACAATAAAGTGATTACGATTGGGAGCATCCATCTGGATAGCGTTTTTTGTTTCATCATGCTTCCTCCCTTCTTTTTCTCAACCATAAATAGACGCCAGCCCCCAAAAGCAGCAGAACAACGAATGCCCAAATATATTGATGAAGGAAAGGATACTTTATCCAAACCACACCGATGTAGCGACCAAAAACAATAAAAAGCGAAACCCAAATGACGGCACTGAGTGAATTATAAAGGGTAAATAGATAAAACGGCATCTTATTGATGCCTGCGAGATATGGAATCAGCACGCGAATCCCGGCAATAAATTTGCTCGCCATCACCATAGCAACCTGATAACGATTGAATTTGGCTTCGGCCTTTTTTAACCGTTCCTCCGTAATTCCCAATTTACTGCCGAACCGCAGGATCGCCGGCCTGCCTAGAAAATATCCGATCACATAAGCGAGCGACGAGCCTGCGATATTCCCCATTACGGCAAAAACCAGCAGCGGAAGCAAAGAAAATGCGCCTTTCGTCCACTCCAAGCCGGAAAACGTTAATGTCGTCTCAGCCGGAAAAGGGATTCCGATCATTTCGAACATCAGGATCAGGAAGATGCCCCAATATCCGTAATGATGGATGATGGCTTGAAAATCAATATGCATACTGTTGTGCCCCCGGATAAAAAAATATAATGCTTATCATCTGTATCCAATATCTCGATTATAGAGTGTGCAAACTGGCGATTCAATATTTCGCAGAACCCTGTCGTTTTCTATCATCTTTTGCGCTTGCCGGGGAAATAAATACGAGCACCAAGCCGGTTCCCGTCCATTCCCGGACAAGTTGCATCGGGAAGCAAACAGCGATCCCCAGGGAATAGGCATCCCTGGGGACTCTTATTGCTTATTCGCAGTTCAAATGGTCCAGCGCCTGCTTCGCCTGCATTCTTGCCAGCTCCACCGTTTCTGCCGAGGATAAAGCCACAGCCATTCGCCGCCCCGGCTTGGTTATCGGCTTGGCAAAGATCCGCAGCTGCGTATTCGTTACAGCCAACGCTTGACCGGCACCTGTGATACGGTAATGCTCGAGCTCCTTGGCGGCTTTCAGGGGACGGCTCGCACCGGGCGTCAGCAGCTTGATTTCCGGTATCGGAAAACCGAGTATGGCCCGCACATGGAGGGCGAACTCGGAAAGATTCTGCGTCACCAAGGTAACCAATCCGGTATCATGCGGACGCGGCGAGACCTCGCTGAAATAGACCTTGTCTTTTGCCAGGAACAGCTCGACGCCGAAAATTCCGTAACCGCCAAGCTCATCGGTAATCGCGCCGGCAATCCTTTTCGCTTCTTCGATCTGCGCTTCCGTCATCGCATGCGGCTGCCAGGATTCGATGTAATCGCCATCCTGTTGAATGTGGCCAATAGGAGGGCAGAACATCGTGCCGCTGACGGAACGAACCGTGAGCAGCGTAATTTCCGATTCAAAGCGGATAAATTCCTCGACGATCACGCGACCGTTGCGCACCCTCCCCGCTTCCATGGCGACGTTCCAGCAGTGCGCAGTGTCTTGCTCCGCGCGGCAAACGCTTTGTCCCTTGCCCGAAGAGCTCATGATCGGTTTGATTACGCATGGAAATCCCATCTCCCGCACAGCGGTCTGAAATTGCTCGTATGTATCGGCAAATTGATAGCGCGCCGTAGGCAGCCCCAAAGTTTCCGCAGCCAGCCTGCGAATTCCCTCGCGGTCCATGGTAAGCTTGGCCGCTCTGGCCGTCGGGATCACTTTGAAGCCTTCCTGCTCCAATATTAAAAGCTCGGATGTAGCGATCGCTTCGATTTCCGGCACGATCCAATCCGGTTGTTCCTGCTCCACAATTTTCCGCAGCTGCTGCGGATCGAGCATATCGATGACATGACTGCGATGTGCAACCTGCATCGCCGGCGCATCCTCGTAACGGTCAACGGCAACGGTCTCCACACCGAGGCGCTGCGCTTCGATGACGACCTCCTTGCCCAGCTCTCCAGAGCCGAGAAGCAGGATTTTTTGGGTTTTAAACATATTGGCCCCTCCATTATGATGTCAATTGAAATCATTATACACGAACATGCGGGCAAGTTTAAATCTTGGACGTTTCTTTTCCTTTCCCGGATCCGATCCATAAAATAACCGTGATCAAAGTGAAAGCAATCAAAGCCATGAACGGAATCGTGATAAACCCGAACCACTGCAAATAGGCTTGATTGCATGGAACGCCGGCCGTGCAAGGCAGAAGACTTCCCAACCACGGAATCATCTGCTCGCCGTAATGGTAGAGCGAGATCAGGCCCCCGATTATGCTTAAGGGCAGCACATAACCGGCAATTCGGCGATCGTTGCGATAAGTCGCCTTGCCCAGCAGAATCACCAACGGATACATGAAAATGCTCAGAAACCAGCAAAGCTTGCACGGAACAAATCCCAATACCTCCCTGAAAAAGAGACTTCCGCCAACGGCGATCAAAGAAACAACCCATGCCAAGTACAAACTGTAGGAACGGATGAACGACATTGCCGCGATTCTCCCTTCATGCTTTATTGCTGTTTTCTAGCCTGCTCGATAGCCGCTTTTAGTTTCGCGTAATCGAACACATCCTCAAACTTCTTGCCGTTAATAAACAGCGTCGGAGTGCCCTGGACTTTAGCTTTATCCGCCTTGGCATTCTGCTGTTCGACCTCCGCACGGTAAGTCTGCCCGAGAATATCTTGATGAAGCTTGTCCAAGTCCACCTTCAGCCCCTGCTTTCTTGCCAGCTCCGAGAGAAAGTCCGGAGTCGCCCAGGCTACCCTCTCGTCGCCCTGGTTTTTATAAATCGCTTCATAAAATTGCCAGAACGCATCATTATTTTGATGAAAGATCGATTGACCGGCCAGCGCCGCGGTATAAGAGTCAGGTCCGATAATCGTAAAGTTCATGAAATAAAGCGACGCTATACCGGTGTCTATGTAATCCTGCTTGAGCAGCGGCTCGACCCTCAATGCGAAAACTTGGCAGGAAGGACATTTGAAATCGCCGAACTCGACAATTTTTACCGGTGCATCCTTGGAGCCGAGAACGGGCAGTTGATCATATTCAAAGGATTCGCCGGACGAACGGGGCTTTACCATGGCCGCAATGATAAGGATGACTACCAAAATCAAAATCGTAATCCAGATTAATTTTTTCGGTTTCATGATTTAATCTCGCTTTCCTATGTAATCACAAACTGCCTTTATTATATCGAATACAGCGCAAAAAAACAGGTTCCGGCAGAAAAAAAACGCGCTGACATATGTTTGACATATTAGCCCGATAGACTTATACATAAATATACCAATTAAAGGTATTCTATTTCGCGAAAAGGAGAATTGTAATGAATTACTTGATTCGCAACCTGCATTTTATCGTGATTCATGTTCCGATTGCCATGCTGCTGTTCAGTTTCGTTTTCGACGTCTTGGCGCTTGTCCTCAAAAAAAAGGATTGGCATACGGCCGCACTGCTTTGTCTGATTGTCGGAACGCTTGGCGCCATCGCCGCTGTTCTGACCGGTCCGCATGAAGAGCGCAATCCGCTGTTCCCGACTCATGAATTGTTCGGCAAAGTCACCATGGTCTTTTTTATACTGCTTACTTTAGTGCGTTTATGGATGCAGCTGAAAATCAAGAGGGAAATGGGCAGAAATGTGGTTTATTTGACGGCAGCCTTGATCGGCGGGCTTCTAGTTTCCTACACCGGGCATTTAGGCGGCCAAATGGTGCATCCCGACAGACGTTTCGAGCCGGGCCGTTTTCAAGACTTTAATCAAACGCAGGATCGAAATCGGCCCGGCTATCGCACACAGGATCAGAATCGGCCCGGCGACCGCAATCAGTCAGACAACCAGACATCGCCTAATAATTAATATCAATAATTATTTAATTCATTAAGGAAATGGATGTGGATGCGGATTGAGCCGCTCAAGCGTTAGCGGCTGCTTGGCATACCCAAGCTCCATCGGTATTCTCAATACGCGCTCAAGTCCGGTAATACGCACAAACGAATGGCCGAACGTCATCGGCAGCATGCCCGGAATCAGCACTTTCACGCAATAGAGGCCGTTCCGCAGCGTTTCCGGGGTGCTTTGATCGACCACAATCACCTCGAGCTGCAATCGCTTGAATATCTCGAGAACAGCTTTTAATTCAGCGGTTGGATCAGCAGACTCCGTCTTTCGCGGGAAAGCATCGTCAAACGATTGCAGCGGACGGTCTTTATCCAACAGAAATTCAAGGCGTTCCTCGGCTTGCGGCAAGCTGTAGAGCATGGAGTGGTGCTCCATCCTTTGCACCAGAGACGAATCTTGATACATTAGCTTATAGTCCTCCACGTTTGTTTCATAAATTTGGTTGAGATAAGGCAGCATGCCGGCCAGCTCATGAATCGCGCTTTTCGCCGCTCTTACCGGATCAGGATGAGATCCCGCCGCGCAGACCAGATTGACACCCTGCTCTTTGCTGTTTTTTGCCAGCGCACAAATACTCGGGATTCCATTTTCCATCGTCATGTTATACAAATGCAGATTATAGCCGCTCACCGCTCGCAAGCGTTCAATCATCAGCTGCAATTGCTTGTCACCGGAAGAAAAAGCATCAAGCCGCGGAACAGGCAGCTGCGCGTACCACATCATCAAGAAGGCATCCCGTTCCACCACCTCCAAAATCGCAAACAATACGGCTTCCTCCAAGCTTCCGCCCAACGCGCAGCCGTTGGAGCTTTCATTGACAAAATCGTCTCCCTTTCCCGTACTGTAATAAGCGAGCGATTCGGCGACCAAAATCGGACGTTCCTGTAAAAAAGAATACCCCCATACCCAGTCGATCGGAAGTTCAGGATCATACGGCTCGAACGGGAAATCCGGCTGTGCATACTGCTCTTTGGAATATAAACCTACTCTGACCGGATCAAGCGCCAGCTCAGCAAGGTTATGAAAGCTGTCATGGATTACGGTTCGTTTCCCCTTGGGCTTTAGTCCGCAATACCGCTCCAAGCCTTCCAAAATCGCGGTCAATTCGCTTTTCGCATAAGAATGGGAACGTCCGGCTGTCACTTCATCCGCTCCGAACAAAGGCAGATTTACAAGCACATCGGCAAACGGAGCTTCTATGTTCACCCGTTTTTTATTCAGAATTCCGGTTCGCTCATCGAGATAGTCATGTACAAGAAACGCTTCAAGCTCTTTCATCGAGCGGCTGCGATAGCCTTCTGCACCTGTCCCCGATCTCATCTGCAACGTTATTTCGGCAGCTTCGCGGGAATCCTCGGGCAAATGACCGCAAATTTCGCACAGCGGTTCGGGCTGAAAAAAATGAAATGAACTGCTTAGGTTTTTCATGCTTACGATGTACAAGCCCTCTTCCGTGCGCACCCGTTGATTTTGCATAAACCTTTCCACCTCATCTGCAAGCAGGAGAGTCAACTGTAAAATGCCCGCACGGGAAAACCAACCACTGCTGCATGAGGACTGCTCATCCATTATCCCCATGGTTTCCGTTTCGGTTTGCCCCTGATCGCAGCCAGCCATCAATCGTCGTGTGTCCGCACACTGCGAACAGCCCGGCACCCCCGGACGGACCAATGGACCGATAACGCCCTCGTCTTCTGCAATAAAAGCGCCGAGCCACGGAATACCTGCCGGTTGTATCCTCTCTTCAGCGATCAAGCCAACATCGATGTCCCAGTTGTCCTGCAGCAGCACAATCAATTTGGCTTGCGGTATTCCCGCGTCCAAATTAAGCTGTCTAACGATTTCATATTGATCGGACAATGCCCTGGCAGCGCAATCGGCCAGCTTTCCTTCACCTATGACCGCAATTTCGGCACTCATCGGGATTCCTCCTCTCGCAGCATCAAACCATACACTCCCACCAACTGGTCATTCATGAAAGGTTGAAAAACCATTTTGAACACCAGCAGCCGCTTTCGGTCATGCTCCAGTATTTTCATCGCAGATTCGATTACATGTCCCTCCGTCGCTTCTTTGGGCAAAGAACGCACTGCAAGCTGATCTTCATTTTCCTGGACAATGACCGAAGGGATTGCCGAATCATGCGGCATGTCGAAGGCCGTATTGTTTTGTGCCGTCAGCAATGCCCGCTGCAGCGCTCTGCGCAGCGCCAATGTCTGGTTCAAACCGCTGCCTCCATACCAATAACCGTTCGAACGAACCCAAAATACGGGAAAGCCATGCAATTCCTCGTCGCTGCCGATAAACGGAGCCCCTTGCATGACAGTCAAGGCCTGCAGATAGAAGCGGCAGCGCTCATCTTCAATCGCAGTCAAGCGTAATCGCTTGACAGTGGGTATGCCTTTTTCCAATCGTTTGCCCAATTCCTTCTGAAGCATATGCTCCAGTCCGCGGCATGCGGCTTCCGCAAACGTTTCCCCGGCTCCGATGCCGATCCGTTCCAGATTTTCAATCAAATTGTGCTCAAGCAGGGGCAGCTTGGCGGCGAATCGTTCTTTCATTTTTTCCGCATAAGCCTCAATCCCGCTCAGTCCCGCATCCCGCTGCGCCTCTTCATGCGTCAGACCGCTGCGGATCATCTCCTGCAACAGCCCGGCAGGTCCTTCCGACAGCGGATCGACCGGCTGGACGCGGCATTGCGCCAGCGGAAGCTGGAGCAGGTCTCCCTCTTCCCACATGTGAAAAATGCCCGCTGCCCCCAAGGTCAGTTCTTTAAGGCTCACAAGCCAATCAAATGCATTTCCTGGTTGCTGTTCAAGCAGCGGAACGAAGTCTTGAATCCGGCAAGCTGATGAATTTGCGTCAGCCAACGGATGGGGAGTAAATGCGTGCCAGCTGCCTTCCAATGTATGCATATCCAGCAAAAAGAAACGTTTTCGCGTTCCTGCTTTAGTATTTTGTGAAACCCATTCGCACCATTCGAGGACCATCGCATTCGCCAGCATGGCGCCTGCTGCCGGAGAAAAGCCGGACGGTTCAATGGTTTCGCCAAGCTCGGAATAGTGAACGCTGCGCCATACCGATTCCCAGCCATGCTCTGCGTCAGCAGGCAATAACGGACCTGCCATTGCTTTCCGCCCCAAACAAAGGGCAGGGAGAAAGGCTTTTAACTGCTGGCGGCAAAGCAAATCAAGAAGCAGCAGTTGTTCGATATTCCCCTGCTGCGACACATACATCACCGCATGAAAAGGCTGCAGCGCTTCACGCCAGGCATTAACCCCCTCTCCCTGAAGAACGGTTTCCTCTACCTTTAATTCAGATCGTTCAGCTCGCGCACGAACCGCCAACTCTGCCATCCGGCTCCGATCGGTCTGCACTTCCTGCGTCACCAGCACCTGCACATGGGTCCATCCGGATTCCAGCAGCATCTCAACAAGCGACAGCAGAAACGGTCCGGAACCCACGGCCAATACTTTGAGCTTGCGGTCTTGAACAATTCCGTCTTGGTACGGCATCTGTGATTACCTCCGATTTTCTTGCTGGAAAAGATACATTAATAGTATGATGCTTAGCTTGCTTCGGTTACCGGAACAAGTTAAACAGCCCGTCCGCATTTGTTTCGGAAGGGCTGTTTAGAATGATTTGCTTTGGGGTGTTTGCTTATATGGCCCAAGCGCGGCTAACAATTACCAACAGAATGAAAAGAACCAGGATCACTCCAGTGGTCGTGAATCCACCGTAAGCACAGCTACAGCTTGCACCACCTGCATATGCCATTTGAACTCCCCCTTTCCGGAAAGATAATGCATCCTACGCCGGGACAAGCGGATATGTTCGGACACTTGGCGAAAATGTGCAGATCACCAATTATGGCGGCGTCCAAGCAAAATATTTTTTTCTGAATTTAATAAAGATAAGCCGTTATTCCTTCCCTGCTGCGGCCAATCAAAACTCCTTTCAATGAGCCCTCTTGCCATTGGGGGCTCTCCCTATTTCCGCAGCAAGCTTATACACTGTCTTCACGCAGGGTACGGAGCCCTTAGGGAGAGACTTTCTGATTCAGCCCTTCGATCCGGTGATGACAATACCTTGAATAAAGTATTTCTGAGTAAAGAAGAACAACAGCAACGGAGGTAATACGGCGATAACGGAGGCGGCCATTAACAGATTCCATGGCGTCGCGCCATATGCGGCAGTGAAGTTTGCCAGACCGAGAGAAAGCGGGTATTTATCGCTGGAGTTCAAATAAATCAACGGACCAATCAGATCATTCCAACGGTACATAAATTCCATAATACAAGCCGTGGCTATGGCAGGTATTGAGAGCGGAAGAATGATTCGAAAGTACGTGGTGAAATGTCCGCCGCCGTCAATTTTCACGGCTTCGTCCAAATCCTTCGATATCCCCATATAAAATTGCCGTAAAAGAAAAATAAGGAACGCACTTCCCCCGATAGAAGGAATAATCAACGGCAAATAGGAGTCTGTCCAGCCGATTTTGTTAAACAACAAATACTGAGGTATCATTGTTACCTGAGGAGGAAGCATCATCGTACTCAAAACGATAGCAAATAATACTTGGGATCCCCTGGCCTTAAGTCGGGCAAACCCGAAAGCGATGAACGATGAAAACAATGCTGTAGAGAACATTGTAATTCCCGTGTACCAACTTGTATTCCAAACATAGGTTCCGAACGGAACATCATGAAACACCTGCGCATAATTTTCCCAATGAAATTTCGAAGGCCACCAAACCGGGGGAATCAATTGCACTTCTCCTAAATCCTTTACCGATGTGGTCACCATCCAAAAGACGGGAAAAATGAATAAAATCAAACCTGTAAACATTATCAGATAGATCAATACTTTCCCAAACAGCGTATGTTCACCATGAACATAATTTTTTCTTGATCGCATGTTTTTTTATCTCCTATCTTTTGGAATCGTATTCGTAGTATACGTATCTCTTGGATATCCACAAGGAAAGCATTGTCAATGCAAAAATAATAATAAACAAAACCCATGCTTGAGAAGAAGCATAGCCCATACGGAATTGGGCAAAAGCCGTATTAAACAAATAATAAACATAAAAATAGGACATCCAGTCAGGTCCACCTTTAGTAATTACGTAGGCCTGTGTAAAAACCTGAAATGAAGAGATCAGGCCGATAATGCCGTTAAACAAGATTACCGGAGAAATCAGCGGTACTGTAATTTTGAAAAACTTTGTAAATCTGCTGGCTCCATCCAATGAAGCGACTTCATACAAATCTGTAGGCAGGGATTGCAGACTCGCCAAAAAAATCACCATTGTTCCGCCAAGCGCGGTCAATTGCATAAGCACCATGGATGGAATAACGGTTTTGGTGTCGGTAAACCATC
Organism: uncultured Caryophanales bacterium; assembly: GCA_964514665.1. Lineage (GTDB taxonomy): Bacteria > Bacillota > Bacilli > Paenibacillales > KCTC-25726 > CAZESH01. Next base: position 8,027 of record CAZESH010000012.1, on the reverse strand, counting down.
CCGGACCTTGTACATGGAGATATTCAGATAAAAAAACATTCACAGCACCAAAATCCGGATTCAGAAGCCACGACCACAAAAACGCGATAGACACACCCGAAATAACTGTAGGGGCATAATACATGGTGCGGAAAAACGCCTGTCCCTTCACTTTCTGGTTAAGCAAAACTGCGAGAAGCAGGCCGAAAAATATTTGAAACGGAACGGCAAGAATGGCATAGTAAGCCGTTACTCCCAACGATTTGTAGAAAAGTTTGTCATGAAACAGCCCTGTATAGTTCTCGATACCGATAAATTTCGGTGTGGAAACGACATCGTAATTGGTAAAACTCAAAAACAGCGAAGCAATAATCGGACCTCCGGTAAACAAAAGAAATCCGATAATCCAAGGGGTAATAAAAATCCAGAATGATCTTTCTTCCCTTGCCGTTTCCGAAAATACTTTCTTTTTTTTATTAAGGGTAGATATATCAGCTGCTTGTTGAAGTTTCAATGCAATCACCTCTTTTTTAGAAAATTGCCCCCTTGCGGGTCAACGCAAGGGAGCATTTGTTGTTAGTTTGTCTAAATATCCGTTTTATTTGAGATTCAGTGAGCGCAGATTCTTGTCGATTTCCTTCAGTCCATCCTCTACGGATGTTTTTCCGTTATACACAGAGGTCATAGTCTGAGAGATTGTGTTATTGATCGTCGAAAACTTATCAATAAGATGGTTATCGGCTTCTCTTCCGTATTTAATCGCACCTTCATTGACTTGTTTGATCTGATCTACTGTCATACCGGTTACACCCGACATTTGATTGTACCAATCCTCAAGAAGGGTATCGTTCGCCGGTGTAGCGTTTGTTACTTTCATGAAAGCTTTTCCACCGGCATTTGGATCCGTAAGGAATTTGATAAGCTTCCAGGATTCATCGGGATGCTTGCTCTTGGCGCTGATATTCCATGGGTCAACATACAATGCGGCTTTTCTTCCTTCCACATAAGGCATTGCTGCAACGCCCCAATGGAACTTAGCTGAACCGTATACCCAGAAACCCCAACCGCCGTTTTTAACCATCGCAACTTTTCCGGTCATGAACGGATCGCCAATTTGATTTACAGCATCCAACTGTGATCTGTTGGGAGATACTTTATATTTCTGAATGAGATCAACTTCCGCTTGAAGCGCTTCTTTATTTATGGGATTGGTAAGCACCTGAGGTTCTCCCATGTCACCGGTTTGGTAAGCTTCCTTGCTGAATAAGTCTCCACCAAACTCCCAGGTTTGAATATTTGTAGCGTTATTATCCAACAAGCCCCAAACCTGTGTTTTTTGGTCACCGGAGTTATTTGTCAACTTTTGGGCGTCTTGTAACATTTTATCCCAAGTCCACGACGTATCGTCCCAATCTGTCGGCGGATATGCCAATCCGGCTTTGTCAAAAAGGTCTTTATTGTAAAATACGAAACTTCCGATTGCCAGCATCGGCATTCCGTAAGTTTTTCCGTCTATTTTATAAATGTCCATGATCTTTTGTGAAATGCCTTTGGTGGCATCCTGATCAGTTTGAATATACGGTGTCAAATCCAGAAGAGCTCCCATCTTCCGGTAGGTTGCGAAACCGGAATTAGCCCAATTAGATGACCAAACATCCGGCACGTTGCCGCTAGCAATCATTGTCGTCAAGCGCTGGTCGATTTGATCCTGAGGAATCGTTTCCAATTTTACAGAGATATTCGGATTTTTTTCTTCGAATTGTGTGATCATTTCCTTTTCCCATTTGATCATGTTGGGATCGGTTCTGACCAACCAGACAATTTCAGTTTTCCCTTTTGATGATCCGGAATCAGCTTTTGCAGTGGAATCACTCTTGCTGCCGGAATCAGTTGCCGTACTGCTGCTGCTTGTCGATTTACCGCATCCACTCAGAATAATAGAAACCGAGAAAATTAAAACCAACAATGATACCAGTGTTTTCTTTGTTATTTTCATCCCTTCGTACCTCCATTTTTTTATAATTTTATATTTGGTACCAAAAACGTATATCGCTTTTAATTGTGTCATCGTGTTCTGGTGGTGCCCTCCAAATAGATAGCATTCCAAAGCCTCCTTTGTTCTCAAGTATAAAAGCGCTTACAAAATAAAAATAAATAATTACTTTTTATCGATTACTAATTAAGGATATTTTCTTCTATATTTAGCAAAAAAAATAAACTTTTGAATTTTGTTAATTTTTTTATAGTTTCAGCATATCATGTTTCGGAATTATTATCCATTATAATCTTCTAAAAAAAACAATATTTTTTTTCTGTGAAAATCATAATGCATAATGCTAAAAATTTATGCAGCTGAAATCACCTGTTTCTCTCGCATTAATGCATATACGATCAATATCAAGCCTAATACCACTAATAAAAGCGGGATGAGGAAAATATGCGGAGTAATCCCCTTAATGACCAGTGGCAGGAAGTAGCCGATAAACGAAGCAGTTTGCGAAATAAATACATACAAACTCGCGCCAAATCCCGTGTGGTTAATAAACATCCGCTGCACATAGCCCATCGCAACACCATACAGAATGGACACGAAAAAAGAATAGAAAGGCTGAGCGATAAAAAACCAAATCAGCGGCGGACTTGAACTATAAAGCGAGAAGACAAGAAGTGCAGAAAGACTGCCTATCCATATGATTTTAATACTGCCGTATTTGGCTGCCCAATATCCGCCTACCGTCATAAACAGCAGTTCAAAAACGGCCTGAGCGCTCCAGAGATATGACATTAATTGGGGTTTGCCGAACAACTCATTAACCACAAGCGGCAAATACAACCCGCGGATGGCATCACTAGTGGAAATCATTAGCAGCGCTATCAGCATTAAGAGCGAAAAAGGTTCGCCTTTCCCTTTTTGGGCGGTACTCTTATCAATCTTGACCTCCCGATAAGACAGAAGAATCAAGAATAAAAAAAGGTATCCGGCTAAATTTCCCCAAAGCACACCTTTAAACGTTGCAACCAAAAACAAATTCGCTCCAAGAAGCAAGCCCATAAAAAAACCGACGCTAAAACTGGCGCGAAGCCAGAGCTGGGCCATTTCAACGATATCTCCTGCGTATTTCGTAAAATGATTTCGCGCCATTGCAAACAACTGTCCCATGATCATGCCGGAAGGTGCTGAAGCCAGCACCATTCCGAGCATTGCCGTACCGTATCCGTCCGCATGCATATAAAGAACAAGTCCACTCATACAGATCACAGCAGCAATAAGCGGTATCGTCTTCTTACTTTTCATGCGGTCGCTAAACGACCCCACCGTAATGGTAATGATCATGTTCAACAGTAAAGTAAGGGCGAAAATCGAAACAATCTCGACTTTGGACAAATGAATTCCATCCCGCAAATAATTGGCGTTCATCGGAGCCAAAATGCCCGTGCCGATTCCATATAATAGCATGGCGGACAACAATTTTCCTGCTCCGTGAATATTCAGGAATTGCCGAATGTCTTTGGTGATGCTCACGCTTGAACTTCCTCCCAAAAACGTTTCAGGTTTTCCAAACCGATAGCTGCACCGTCTTTGCAATTCTCCATACCTTCAAACTCAATTGAAACGTATCCTTCATAATCTGAAGCTTTGACCAATCTTACAATCTCCCGGATATCGATATCCCCCTGCCCTACAATCGCACCGCGCAAATAATTGCCGGATAGCGTCTTGAACCATCCCTTTCCAGGATTTTTTCCAGCCGGACGGAGATAAAAATCCTTGAAATGCACCATAGAGGCAATTGGCAGATTTTTCATTACGGATGTGGCAGGATCTTCATCCACGCACATAAAATTGCCGATATCAAGCGTTGTTTTAAAATTGTACCGGCCAACCCGATTGACCAAAAGATGGACGCGGTCACTAGCCTGCACGTAAAATCCGTGATTTTCAATACTAGTGGTGATACCGTATTGGGCCGCATAATCCGCTATTTCCCGACAAGCATCCGCAAGCCTTTCCAGATCGCGGTCAAAATTCACAATACCCGTTTCATCAAGCGGTCGAGATGCCACATCATGCCGCATCAACTTAATTCCGAGACGGTTGGCGATATCTATCTGCTGCTTGACCCTTTCAATTTCCGCCCGATATTTTTCATCGGTATCGACGATAAAATTCGCCCCGATTGCATAATTGGACAGTTCAACTCCGGACTTTTCCGCTTGTTCCCTTATGGCTTCAACCAATTGCGGATTTTGGGCAAAACTGAAACCAAGCTCAGGCACGATCTCCACATGCTCTGCGCCTTGATCGGCGCACCATTGAATCACTTCCAATATGTTCATTTCCCCGGACTTCATTGCTTGAAACAAACTGTAAGAGCTTAGACCGAATTTCATAAAGAATTCCCCCTCCCACTGTTTCCTATTTATCAAAACGGATTTCCGATCCTTTTTCACCGGATTCATAAACAGCCGCCAAAATTTTCATCATCTCAACACCGTCTTCCACTGGACTGACAGGCTCAGCTTTTCCCTGAACCATACTGATAAAGTGGTCAATCTCATTTTGGAAAGCTTCTTTGAAATCAAAAGTTTTGCTGTCTGTCTGCGGAGTCATGTTCAGAATGGTATTATATTTTTCGGAAATAATTTGAAGTTCCGGTTCCAACTCAGCACCGCCCTTTTCCCCATAAAGCTTGACACTGATCTCATCTTTTGAAGCATGAAGCGTGTAGCTGACATCGACCATCAGCGAAGCCCCGTTTTCAAAACGAATCAGCGCATTCGCCATATCTTCCACATCATTTTTGCTTGCATCATAGTCTGCAGCCTTATAGAAAGACAAGTTTTGAATATTGGACCGGTTACCCAGCTTGCGATACGTATTTGCCGAAACCGATTTCACTTTCGGCTTGCCCATCAAATACCAGCAGATATCAATCACGTGGACCCCGATATCAATCAACGGGCCGCCGCCCGAACGGGAAATGTCGGAAAACCATCCGCCTGGATTGCCTAAACGGCGAATAGCGCTGGTTTTGGCATAATAAATATCCCCCAAATCTCCTGCATCTTTAAATGCCTTGATAATTTTTGAATTGCTGGCATATCTGCGCACGAAGCCGACTTGAAGGATCTTGCCGGTTTGCTTGACCGCTTCTTCCACGCGTAAAGCTTCCTCGACTGTTTTACTAAGCGGTTTTTCGCACAGCACGTGTTTCCCTGCTTGCAAAGCTGCAATGCTGATTTCAGCATGCATATTGTTCCAAGTGCAGACGCTGACCGCCTCAATTTCAGGATCATTCAACATTTCCTTGTAATCTGTGTAAACCTTTGCGGCTTTATATTTTTCCGCCTTTTCTTTTGCCCTTGATTCATTCAAGTCGCATATCGCAAAAACTTCCACTTCACTGTTGTTCTCGTATGCATCGAGATGAACGCTTGAAATGGAACCTGCCCCGATTACGCCGATTTTTATTTGGCTCAAGATTATCTCTCTCCTTTTTTGATTTTATTCTTGATAATTCCACAATTGCGCCGCAGCTCCGATCACTCCGGAATCAATACCTACTGTTGCCGGGATTATTGTTGCGGATTCCCACATTGCGGGGGTTGTCTTGATTTTCGTTTCACGAATCAAGGATTCAAAAAACTCAGCTCCCGCTTCGGAAACACCTCCACCGATAATGACAGCTTCCGGATTAAAAATATGAATAAAGCTGGCTGTTGCCGAACTGAGCGCCTGTATAACTTTACGCATGACCAGGGAAGCGTAGAAATCGTGCCGCTTCCAAGCCTCCATAACATCCCGCGAATTTGTTTCCCAATCCACATGCCAGTTGTTTTCCCATATCATCTCTTCGGCAATTCTGGTAATTCCCGTGCCTGACGCGTACAACTCCAGACAACCGTAGTTCCCGCAGTTACATTGAGGACCATCGAAATCGACACAAACATGACCCAATTCTCCAGCTCCTCCAAAAGAGCCTCTGATCAAATGGCCCGACTCTACAATTGCGCCTCCCACCCCGGTTCCAAGAGCAAGACAAACAAAATAATTGAACGATTTCCCCGCACCGAAGCATTTCTCGGCAATCGCCAAGACATTTACGTCATTGTCGACAAAAACAGAATACGGAAAGTTCAGTTCAATTTCACGCTTCAATGCGGTTCCAGTCCATCCGGGAAGCGTATCAACCGCAAATTTCACAGTTCCTGTAGCAAAATCGATTTGCCCCGCGCTGCCCACACCTATTCCTAAAACATGACGGTTTTCATCTAATTCTTGTGCTTTTCTTAAAACGGAAGCAATCCCTCCAAAAATCCTTTTCAGCACAGCAGAAGGCCCTTCTTCCGCTTTTGTGGGAATAATCTCTTGATATATGATGCAGCCATTCTGATCAACCAAGGCAAAATGAATTTTTGTCCCGCCGATATCCACTCCAACCGCCCAATCGTTCAACGCAGTCACCTGCCATGTCCGCAATCGTTAATACAATTTGTCAGCAACGGATTCAGCCGTTTTCTTGATCGCCGCGTCCGCCGTTTTCTTGGTCATTAGATAAACCAGCGAGCTTAAGATATCCAGCATATGAATCTGGGCGATTTTTGTGGACAAGGCGCCCCCCTGTGTCGGCATTTCTTTGGATGGAACCAGCAAGATATGATCCGCATGATTGGTGATCGGGGATCGGGCATGACTGGTTAAACAGATGACGGTTGCCCCATTCTTTTTGGCATTCTTGACAGAGTCCACCAAATCTCTCGTGCTTCCCGAAGTGGAAATCCCCAAAACGACATCTTCCTTTTTCACAAGCGACGACGACATCGCAATGATATGGGAGTCTCGCTGGGCTTCCACCTCAATTCCCAATCGCATGAATCTGTAATGCGCATCCAATGCTGTAATGCCGGATGAGCCTACGCCGTAAATGTATAGTCTTTTTGCTTTCAGGATGGTTTGCGCCACTTTTTTCAGCTCTTCCGCATGGATCAAATCCAGTGTGTTTTGAAGCATGTTTACGTTGTTTGCGCTAATTTTTTGTGCAATAACCCCTGCATCGTCCGATTCCTCGATATGTCCTTCAATATAATTCGGCAGATTCACGATATCCTGGGCCATGGCCAATTTGAAATCATGATAGCCCCGGTATCCCAGTTTTCGGCAGAAGCGAATGACCGACGTCTCACCGACTCCCGCCTTTTCGGACAGATCCGTCACGGTCAAGTATACCGCTATCTCCGGGTTGTTCTGGACGGCATCGGCTACCTTCTTCTCCGCCTTCGTAAGCGACTTGTAGATGCTTGAGATGAGAAGCAGCGTATTGGATGATTGGGGAAGCTTCCGGGTTTGTTTCATAAACGGAACCTCACTTTCTGCTGCCGACTGTTTCTGCATTGGGACAATGCTGCAATGTAGCATCAATTGCTGCCAAATAAGCACCCGCTTCAATCACTTCGGCGGCTTCATTGAACGTAGGCTGATATAAACCGGAGAATCGACATAATTGCATCTTAAATAATCCGATTACGGGCAAAAATGGCTCATCCTCCAATGCTTGACACGGAACGTTGCAACCTCCTTTTATTTGTTCGAGGGGGCGAGAATCTCCCCTGTTAATTTCATCATATCATTTCGGGAAATTATAAAAAAGATATTTTTTTCATTTTAATAATTTATTCTGGATGTTTTTTTTATTTTTACGGATGCCTGTTCAGCTTGAAGAAGGTGCGGCACTTCCACGTTTCAGCAGCATGCCGGGAAGTTCATTGGTGCATTGCTTTCTATGCAGAACCACTTGGCCGGAAACGATGACATATTCAATGCCGTCCGCAAATTGCCGGGGGTGCTCGTATGTGGCTGCATCCCTGGTTTGTTCCGGGTCGAAAACAACCAAGTCCGCAACATAACCGCGGGTGATTTGTCCCCGGTCGCTTAAGTGGAAACGCCTTGCCGACAAGGAGGTCATTTTTCGCACCGCTTCTTCCAAATCCATCAATTTCTCTTCCCGCACATATTTTGCCAGCAGCCTTGGAAACGTACCGTATAGACG
>CAZESH010000011.1:0-32357 GCA_964514665.1 uncultured Caryophanales bacterium | reverse complement strand
CAAGCTGACACGGGCCGTATCGGAGCGCGTGGGCATTCCCGTCATCGCTTCCGGAGGAGCGGGCAACGCGGCGCATTTTTACGATGTGTTTACCGAGGGCAAGGCGGATGCGGGTTTGGCAGCCTCGATTTTTCATTATAAGGAGCTTGCCATTCATGACGTGAAGCGCAATCTGAAAAATCAAGGAGTGGAGATTCGTGAGTGAACAAAATCAAGAGCTGCTGAGCAAGGTGAAATGGAACGGAGACGGCCTTGTTCCCGCAGTCGTGCAGGATGCCGTAAGCAAAGACGTGCTGATGATGGCCTATATGAATCAGGAATCGCTGCTGCGTACTTTGCAATCGGGCGAAACCTGGTTTTGGAGCCGCTCCCGTTCCGAGCTTTGGCATAAAGGGGCGACCAGCGGAAATATTCAAAAAGTCCGTTCGGTCAAAATTGATTGCGATCAGGATACGCTGCTGATCATGGTCGAACCGCAGGGACCGGCCTGTCACACCGGAGCCTATTCCTGCTTCTACAGCGATTTGCAGCCGCAAGCTTTGGCCGAAAGGGAAAATCGTACGGAAACCGCGCGTTTCGCCATTCTCTCGGAGCTTGAATCAGTGATTGCCCGGCGCGAGCTGGAGCGTCCGGAAGGAGCGTATACGACCTACTTGTTCGAACAGGGAGTCGACAAAATTTTGAAAAAGGTCGGGGAAGAAACGGCGGAAGTGATCATCGCCGCGAAAAACCGCGACAATGACGAGCTTCGTTTTGAAGCGAGCGATTTGATTTTCCATATGTTTGTGCTCATGCGGGAAAGAAAGCTTTCGCTCGACGATGTGCTTGCCGAGTTGGAACGTCGTCATATATTGAAACCAAAGGGCGGGTTTAAATAATTTCGGCAGGCGGACCGCGATTCTTTGAAAAACAAAAAATGTCGGTTATAATGTAGTCATCATCACGTGCAGTCGGATGAAGGATCAAGATCGATTTCATTTCAGGAGGGTCTTATGGCAAGCGAATTGCGAATTTTTTCCGGGTCTTCAAACCCTAATCTTGCTCAGAAAATATGCGAACAGTTGGGACAACCGTTAGGCAAGATCAAACTATCCCGATTCAAAAGCGGAGAAATTTATTGTCATTATCAGGAGTCGATTCGAAATTGCGACGTTTTTCTGGTGCAATCTTTCTCTAACCCGATTAACGAGCATTTTGTCGAACTTTTGGTGATGATTGACGCTGCCAAAAGGGCTTCGGCACGAACGATCAATCTGGTCATTCCCTACTATGGCTATTCCAGGCAGGAGCGCAAAGCCGCCCCGCGCGAGCCGATTTCGGCGAAGATGGTCGCGGACGTACTGACGACGGCAGGAGCCAACCGCGTGATTTCCATCGATCTTCATGCGCCGGCCATTCAGGGCTTCTTCAACATTCCGGTGGACCATCTGACCGCGCTGGATTTGATCAGCGATTATATCAAGAAAAAGCATCTTGTCGATCCGATTGTCGTTTCTCCCGACGCAGGACGGGCGACCACGGCAGAGCGGCTGGCTAGCAATCTCGATTCGCCTTTCGCGATCATGATCAAAAAGCGCCCGGACCACAATGAATCGGTCATTACCCACGTAATCGGCGAAGTGGATGGAAGAACGCCGGTGATTATCGAGGATATGATCGATACGGGTACGACACTGCTCAATGTGGTTGAGGCTTTAAAGGAAAAAGGAACGAAAAACGTTTATATATGCGCGACGCATGCGGTGTTCTCGCCGCCCGCGCTTGAGCGGCTGGACCATCCTCTCATTACCGAGCTGATTGTTACGGATTCGATTGCCTTGCCGGAAGAGCATCCGGAACGCTTCAAGGTCATCTCCGTGGCACCGCTTTTGTCCAATGCGATTAAAATCATCATGGAAGGCGGCTCCATCAGCACTTTGTTCAAATATGGCGGAGTATAGGGATTTCATCGGCTTTTGTGTTATACTTTGAATGACTCACAATGCTTTCTCTGGAGGTGCTAGCTGTATGACCGAAACCAAGTCTTTGGCGAAATCGAAAAATCATAAAGTCATCCCGATTAAAATGGATGCTACGTTCTTCTTCGAGAGAGCCGTTCAGTCATTGGACCGCTATCACTATGACAAGGCATTGAAATATTTTCGCAGGGCGGTGGAATTTGAACCGGAAAATCCGGTTAATCACTGCAACATGGCGGGAATACTCTCAGAGATGGGGGATTATGAAGAGTCGAACGTGATTTTACGCAAAGTGATTGATGAAATAGACCCGAACATGACGGAATGTTATTTCTATATGGCTAATAACTATGCCAATATGGAAGAGTACGAAGCGGCGGAAACGGCGCTGGTGGCTTATTTGGAAACCGATCCGGAAGGACAATATCTGGAGGAATCGGAAGAAATGATGGAGCTGCTCAGCTACGAGCTGGATCGGCCGACCAAGCTGCGGAATATCAAAAGCAGGGAAAGTCTGTTCACGCATGATCAGGCCCGGCTTATGCTTGAGGAAGGACGATTTGCCGATGCCATGAAGGTGCTGGAATCGCTGATCGAGAAAAACCCGGATTTTCTGGCCGCACGCAATAATTTGGCTTTGGCCTATTATTATCGGGGGGAGATCGACAAATCGCTGGAGATAGTCGATGATGTGCTGGAAGCCGAGCCGGGGAACTTGCATGCCCTGTGCAACAAAGCGATTTTCCTGTCCCATCAGGGCGACAAGCTGAGCCTTAACCGGCTGGTGGATCAACTGCGCCGGATCGAGCCGTTTCATCATGAGCATGTATTCAAGCTTGCAACCACGATGGGAATTCTCGAGGATCACCATACCGCTTATCATCATTTCAACAGATTGATCCGTACGGAGGAAGCGGCTTATGATCCGAGCCTGTATCATTATGCCGCAGTAGCCGCATTTAATATTTCGCGCACGGATGATGCCGTCAAGCTGTGGAGACATCTGGAGCAGCTGGATCCGGAATCGCAGGTGCCCAAGTTTTATCTCGCGCACAGCAAAGAATGGTCGGGAAAGAAAAAAAACAAACCCAAATTGACATACTATTATCATCTTCCCTATGAGGAACAATTTCGTTTGTCGGAGAAAAACGCCGCCAGGGTTTATGATCAGCTGAAAAGCGACCCGTTGATTCGCTCCTCTTACTTTTGGGCGCTGCGGTACGGCGAATATGACATCAAGCTGCAGGTGATCAAGGCGCTCGGGATGCTCAAGGATCAGGAAGTGGAAGCGGCGCTGCGCAGATTTGTCAAAGACCGCAACGAGCCTGACGATCTGAAGAAGATTGCCATTTTCGTTCTCCGCAGCATGGGCGTGAAGGATACGATTTCCGCCGTTTTGCAGGGAATCGAGACCAAGGTGACGCTGAAGCCGTATTCCGCCAATTTGCCGGTTTGGGAGGAAGACTGGCAGCAAATCGTCGAAACCGCGCTGCGCTTCATGGATCATCGTTACGATGTGATTCAGAAGCATGATTTGCAGACGCTCTGGGTTGAATTTCTCAGCCGCGTTTATCCGGCGGTGCCGAGGTTCGCCAAGAAAGAAGGCTGGGCAGCGGCTCTCGAATATTTGACGGCCAAAATGCACAGCCGCAACATTTCCTACAGGGAATTGTCGGAGAAATACGAGGTTTCCGTGACCACCTTGCGAAAGAACGTCAGCGCGATTGATCAGGCCTGCGGGCTGCAAGAGAAGATGCAGGCGATTTTCGCCGGTTATCATAAGAAAAAATGGTAAACTCATTGTGAACTTCAAAGGAGGTATTCATTCAATATGCATCAAGTAGTCATTGTCGGAACGGGACCAGCCGGACTTACGGCAGCCATTTACTTGGCGCGGGCCAATCTGCATCCGCTTGTCATCGAAGGACCGGAACCGGGAGGCCAGCTCACCACGACGACCGAAGTCGAGAATTTTCCCGGCTTTCCCGATGGAGTGATGGGCCCCGAATTAATGGATAAAATGCGTCAGCAGGCTGAACGCTTCGGCGCGCAGTTCAAAAGAGGCTGGGTCAATTTCGTCGATTTGTCCAACCGTCCCTTCAAGCTGAACGTTGAGGGAGAAGGCGAAATTGAAACGCAAGCCTTGATCGTTTCTACAGGCGCTTCCGCCAAGCTGCTCGGCATTCCTGGCGAAAAGGAGAATATGGGCAGAGGGGTCAGCACCTGTGCGACCTGCGACGGATTCTTTTTCCGCGGCAAGAAGATTATTGTCGTCGGCGGCGGAGACTCGGCCATGGAAGAAGCGAACTTTCTCACGCGATTTGCCACGGAGGTAAGGATCGTTCACCGCCGCAGCGAGCTGAGAGCTTCGAAAATCATGCAGGATCGGGCAAGAGAGAACGAAAAAATCACCTGGAGCCTGAATGTCACGCCAATCGAGGTCGTAGCCACGGAAAGCGGCGTAAAAGGACTCAAGGTTAAAAATAACGAAACCGGACAAGAGGAAATTTTGGAAACCGACGGGATATTCGTCGCTATCGGACATACGCCGAACACTGCATTTTTGAACGGTCAGCTGGAAACCGACGAGCTGGGCTATTTGCTGGTGCAGCCGGGAACCTCGATGACTGCGGTGGAGGGTGTTTTCGCCTGCGGCGACGTGCAGGATCACCGCTACCGCCAAGCGATTACAGCGGCAGGAAGCGGCTGTATGGCTGCGCTGGATTGCGAGAAGGCGCTGGAAGGCCAGGCTGTTCATGATTGGAGCAGGTCACTGTAAACAACAGTGGACAAATTAGGTTAAGTCAAGCAGGCTGTTTCTCCGTTTCAAAAGAGAGGCAGCCTTTTATATGGAGCGGTATTGACCTCTCATTGGGGTTAGCTTATAGTGGGAACTAATGAGAGCCGCAATTATAAATTGTAATGAGGTGACGATGGATGTCGGATAAGATTTATATTGGTGTCGATCTTGGAGGAACCAATATTAAAGTGGGCATCTGCGACGAACAGGGCAAGCTGATTCACAAATTGGAAGGCCCGACCGGTACCGAAGACGGCTACGAAGCGGTGATTGACAACATATCCCATTACGTGCATCAGGTCGTTGACGAGGCATCCTTGCGTTGGGAGCACGTTGCCGGAGTCGGAATGGGCGTTCCCGGATTTACCGATATCGACGAAGGGATAGTCAAGCTTGCACCGAACCTCAGATGGATCAATATACCGGTAAAAAAACTGCTGGAAGATAAATTGAACAAGCCGGTGGTGGTCGACAATGACGCCAATGTTGCTGCTTTGGGGGAAGTATGGAGCGGCGCCGGCAAAGGTCTCAAGCACGTCGTCTGCTATACGCTCGGAACAGGGGTAGGCGGCGGCATCATTATTGACGGCAAAATCTATCAAGGCTTTTCCGGAGTGGCGGGAGAGCTTGGCCACATGCAGGTTGTGCCCGATCTGGAAGCGATTCAATGCGGCTGCGGGCAAATGGGCTGTCTGGAAACCGTATCCTCGGCTACAGGCATTGTAAGAATGGCGGCAGATGCCGTGGACAGAGGGGACCGCACCTCGCTTGGCATCTTGCAGCGGATTACCGCCAAGGACGTATTCGATGCGGCAAAATCGGGCGATGAAGTGTCTTTGCGGATTATTCAGCGCGCGGCGTATTATTTGGGGAAATCGATGGCTTTGATCGCTTTGATCATCAATCCGCAGCGATTCATTATCGGCGGCGGCGTTTCCCGTGCCGGAGATATTCTGTTTACGCCTACGAGGGAAATTTTCGAAAAATTTAGTCCGGAACCGTCCAGAGAAGGCGTCGGCATCGAAGCCGCCCAGCTCGGCAACGATGCCGGGATAATCGGCGCAGCGGGACTGCTTCTGAAAAACTAAGGGGGAAGAACATCTTGAACGATGCTCAGTCTCTTTCCAAATTGGTGATCATAACGGGGATGTCGGGGGCTGGAAAAACCATTGCCGTCCAGAGCTTGGAGGATCTCGGTTTTTTTTGTGTCGATAATCTGCCGCCGGTGCTGATCCCGAAATTTGCCGAGCTGATCGAGCAGTCCAAGGGACGGATCGGCAAAGTGGCGTTGGTCATCGACCTGCGCGGACGGGAGTTTTTCACGGCCTTGACGGAATCGCTCAATTATTTGAAGGACCATCATACCATTTCCGTAGAAATTTTATTTCTGGAAGCCACGGACTCTGTCCTGGTGCAGCGCTACAAAGAAGTGCGGAGACGTCATCCGCTTGCGCCGGAAGGATTGCCGCTGGAAGGAATCGGTTTGGAGCGCAAGCTGCTCGAGGACTTAAGGGGCTTGGCCACACAGGTGATCGATACCAGCTCGCTTTCCACGAGTCAGCTGAAGGAACGGATCATTGCACGTTTTCACAGCATTCATACCCATTCCATCATGATCAATGTGATTTCCTTCGGCTACAAATACGGCGTCCCCATTGATGCCGATTTGATGTTCGATGTGCGTTTTCTGCCCAACCCCCACTACTTGGAGCATCTCCGTCCTTTAACCGGTCAGGAGCAGGAAGTGTACGATTATGTGATGAAATGGTCGGAAACGCAGGAGTTTTTAGGCAAGCTGCTGGATATGCTCAATTTTCTGATTCCTCATTATTTGAAGGAAGGGAAAAGCCAAATCGTCATCGGCATTGGCTGTACCGGAGGCAAGCACCGCTCCGTAGCGATCGCCGAGTATTTGGGCAAAATGCTTGGCAGCAGTGAAACGGAAATTGTAAAAGTAAGCCATAGAGATGCAGATAGAGATCGGCGATAGATCGCGAGGTGAGAGGATGGGCGCGGATGTAAGAGGCGGCGATCAGCCCAAGATTGTGGTGATCGGCGGGGGGACGGGACTTTCTGTAATGCTTAGAGGTTTGAAGGAGCAGCCGCTGGATATTACCGCGATTGTGACCGTTGCCGACGATGGCGGCAGCTCGGGCATTCTTCGTTCCGAACTGCAGATTCCTCCGCCCGGTGATATCCGCAATGTGCTGATCGCCCTTGCCGATGTGGAACCGATGCTCTCCAAGGTGCTGCAGTACCGTTTTCAAAGCGGCAACGGATTGGCCGGGCATAATTTGGGCAACCTGATACTGGCTGCAATGGTCGATATTACAGGCGATTTTGTGACCGCTGTGAAGGAATTGAGCCTGGTTCTTGCCGTTCGCGGCAGAGTGCTGCCGGCCGCGGAGAAGGCGCCGGTGCTGAAGGCGGAAATGACCAATGGCGATATCGTGGTCGGAGAATCCAACATTACCAAAGCCGGCCAAACGATAAAACGGGTGTCGATCGAGCCGGAGGACGTGCAGCCGTTGGAGGAAGCCGTCGAAGCGCTGCAGGAAGCGGATGCCATTGTGATCGGACCGGGGAGCCTGTTTACAAGCATTATGCCGAATTTGCTCGTTCCCCGATTGGCGGAGACGATTGTAAATTCCAAGGCTTTGAAAATGTTCATTTGCAACGTCATGACACAGCCGGGGGAAACCGACGGCTATTCGGTCAACGATCATTTGCAGGCGATATACAACCATGTCGGCATTCAGCTGTTTGATTATGTGATCGTCAACAATGGCGACATACCGCCGCATGTGCAGGAAAGATACGCGGGAAAAGGGGCAAAGCCGGTGGCCCTGGATTTGGATGCGGTGGCCGGGTGCGGCTGTCAGGTGATTGCCGATGAGTTGGTGCAGTACAGAACCTATCTGAGGCACGACGCCGATAAATTAAGCCGGCACATTCTCAAGCTGGTGGAAAGCTGGATGTACAGGAAGAGGTGAGCCCATTGTCTTTTGCGGCCGAGACCAAGAAAGAACTGACAATGGTGGAAGTAGACAGCTGCTGCGAGCGGGCCGAGCTGTCCGCATTAATCAGAATGAACGGTGCGGTCCAATTGTCGAGTCATAAGGTGATCTTGGACATTTCTACGGAGAATGCGGCGATTGCCCGCCGGATTTATACCTTGATCAAGAAGCGATTCAGCATGCATGCCGAGGTGCTTGTGCGCAAAAAAATGCGCTTGAAGAAGAACAATGTTTACATTGTACGGATTCCGAGCCGGGTGCAGGAAGTGCTGTCCGAGCTGCGCATCGTCTCCGAGGGCTTTCAATTTACCGACCTGATCGATAAAGAGGTGGTGAAGAACCACTGCTGCAAAAGGTCGTATCTGCGCGGCGCGTTTCTGGCCGGAGGATCGGTGAACAATCCCGAAGGCGCCTCCTATCATTTGGAGATTGCCTCCATGTACGAGGAGCATTGCCAGGCCTTGTGCCGGCTTGCCAACAAGTTTCATCTCAATGCCCGCTGTATCGAACGAAAAAAGGGCTACATTTTTTACATCAAAGAAGGCGAGAAAATCATCGAATTTCTGAGCATTATCGGCGCTCATCAGGCTTTGTTCAAATTTGAGGACGTCCGCATCATGCGGGACATGCGCAATTCCGTCAACCGCATCGTCAATTGCGAGACGGCGAATTTGAACAAAACGATCGGAGCGGCGGTCAGGCAGATCGACAATATCCGCCTCCTGCAAAAAGAAGTGGGGCTTGATAATCTGCCGGATAAGCTGCGAGAGGTGGCGGAAATCCGCTTGGCCCATCCCGACATGAACCTCAAGGAGGTCGGCGAGATGCTGAAGGGAACGGTCAGTAAATCGGGAGTCAATCACCGCTTGCGAAAAATTGAAGAAATGGCCGAGAAAATCCGCAATATGAATTAAAATCGCCGCCGCATAAAGTTTTGCAAGATTTTTAATCGATTGTAGTGTAGTTTGCAGAATAATGCTATAATAGTTAATAATATATAAAGCTTTGTGCAAAGCTATCGCAAAATTGTTTGGGGGGGTATCGGTGAATGACAAGACGCCCGGTAATCGTGAAGTTGAAAACGGGATTGCATGCAAGACCTGCTGCATTGTTTGTTCAAGAAGCGAATAAGTTTTCATCCGAGATTTTTGTGGAGAAGGACGAGAAAAAGGTCAATGCCAAAAGCATCATGGGCATCATGAGTTTGGCCATCAGCACGAACACTGAGGTTACAATCAGTGCGGAAGGCTCGGATGAAGACCAGGCTGTAAACGCTCTAATCTCTCTGGTCAGCAAAGAGGAATTGGACAACCAATAAAAAAGGCTCTTTTTTCCACATCAGAAAATATAAGTTTTCGTGATCGAAAACGAATTTTCTGATTGGCGATAAAACCTTCCGCTAAACGCGGTCGCTCATCTATGAACGGCTTCGATAGAGAATTTCTCATACAAAAAGAACAAAGCAAAAAAGCCATGTTGCACTAACACGGCTTTTTTACTTTGTGAACACTCCGCTCTTTTTACCTTCAACTTAACCGCACTAAACCTTCGTAATGACCTTATCGATCACGCCGTATTCCAAGGCTTCTGCTGCGGACATGAAATAATCGCGATCGGTATCCCGCTCGATTTTCTCCAGAGGCTGCCCGGTACGATCCGCCAAAATTCGGTTCAGATTGTCCCTCATCTTGAGAATGCGCTTGGCGCGGATTTCAATGTCCGTCGCTTGGCCTTCCGCACCACCCAATGGCTGATGGATCATGATTTCGCTGTTCGGCAGCGCATAGCGTTTGCCTTTCGTGCCTGCATTGAGCAGGAAAGCTCCCATGGAGGCGGCGAGTCCGACGCAAATCGTGGACACATCCGGTTTGATGAACTGCATCGTATCAAAGATCGCCATCCCGGCCGTAATCGAGCCTCCGGGACTGTTGATGTATACAGAAATGTCTTTTTCCGCATCGTCAGCGGCTAAAAACAGCAATTGAGCGATCACGTTGTTGGCGACAATATCGTTGATCGGTGTTCCCAAGAAGATAATGCGGTCTTTTAAAAGCCGGGAGTAGATATCGTAAGCCCGTTCTCCCCTGTTGGTTTGTTCAACGACCATTGGCACTAAACCCATAGCAAATTCTCCTCCTTAATCGAAATTAATCTTATCATACCCGATATTAAACCATTGGTCAACAAAGGTCAAACGGATAATACAAAAAAACAGTGCATCGATTTTACCCGACGGACTGATCCTCATTTGCAGCATCGATATTTAAGTGGCGCGCCCGCGAGGAATCGAACCTCGATCTCAGGCTCCGGAGGCCTGCGTCATATCCTTTGGACCACGGGCGCACTTTGAAACAGCAAATGTAATTATATGATATGCACGTTAAAAAATCAAGGGAAAACACTGGGATTAAAGCCTCCCATCGCTGTCTGCTGAACCGGGACGGATAAAATAGGCGGCAACTCGCGATCTTGCACTTGCATTTTGCAGGGAACTTAAATAAAATAATAGTGTGGGACGAAAAATGCATTAGTGGGACGTTTTGTGTCCACAGCAATGATTCCGGAGTGATTTCAGTATGAGGACCTTATTGGAGATCCAAAAGCAGCTTCTTCCAGATATGATCGATGTCATGCAAAAACGGTACTCCATCCTGAATCTGATCATGCTTTCCGGTTCAGTCGGCCGCAGATCGCTGGCGGGAACGCTGGGGATGACCGAGCGGGTGTTAAGGGCAGAGCTTGATTTTCTTAAAGCGCAGGGCTTGCTTGAGGTAGAATCCAGCGGAATGCGCATCAGTTCAAGCGGCAAGGCGCTGCTGGAGAACATCGAGCCGCTGATCAAAGAGCTGTTCGGCTTGAGCGATTTGGAGGAAACAATCCGTTCCCATTTCGGATTGAAGCAGGTGATGATCGTTCCCGGCGACTCCGATGCTTCTCCGCTGACCAAAAAGGAATTGGGAAGAGCGGGAGCCCATGCGCTTCGCAAACAGGTTTCCCAGCAGGACGTCATTGCCGTGACCGGAGGCTCGACGATGGCAGGTGTTGCCGAATGGCTCACCGCATCGGCCAACATGAAGGGCAATTGGTTCGTTCCGGCGCGCGGCGGACTGGGAGAAAGCGTCGAGCTGCAGGCCAACACGATCGCTTCGGCAATGGCCAAGAAGACGGGCGGGCAGTACCGGCTGCTGCATGTGCCCGATCATTTGAGCGACGATGCCTATCAATCCTTGATTCAGGAGCCCAATATCCGCGAGATTGTCGAAGTCATTCGCCGCGCCAGAATTGTGCTGCACGGCATAGGGGACGCCTTTCATATGGCCAGCCGGCGCAAGGTGGATCAGTCCACGATTGACAGCTTGAAAGATGAAGGCGCGCTGGCGGAAGCATTCGGCTACTACTTCAACCGCACCGGTGAGGTTGTACATAAGATGCCGACGCTCGGGCTCCGACTTGAGGACATTCAAAGCACGGAGATCGTGATCGCCGTTGCCGGAGGGAAGAGCAAGGGAGAGGCGATTGCCGCTATATTGATGAACGGCCATGAGGATGTGCTGATCACCGATGAAGCGGCGGCCAAGGAAATTGTCTGCAGGATTAGTGGTTTATAGTCATGTTGGAAATACTGTAGATGAAAGTTTTTCCTATTTAATCAGGCGCGGTTTTATTGCGTCTTGAAATAAACCTATTTTCAAGGAGGAAATAATCAATGGTTAAAGTTGGAATTAATGGATTTGGAAGAATCGGCAGAAATGTGTTCCGGGCGGCATTGAACAATCCGGACGTGGAAGTTGTTGCGGTAAACGATCTTACGGATGTGAAAGTGCTGGCTCATCTGCTAAAATATGATACGACACACGGAGTGCTTGACGCATCGGTAGAGGTAGGAGATAATGCAATCATCGTGAACGGAAAAGCGATCAAGGTATTCGCCGAGAAAGATCCGGCACAGCTGCCTTGGGGACAAAACGGCGTGGAGATCGTCATCGAATCCACGGGGCGTTTTACGGAAAGAGACAAAGCTGCTGCCCATCTTCAAGGGGGAGCGAAGAAGGTCATCATCTCCGCACCGGCGTCGAATGAAGACATCACGATCGTAATGGGCGTCAACGAAGAGAAGTATGATCCTGCCAACCATACGGTCATTTCCAACGCTTCCTGCACGACCAACTGCTTGGCGCCTTTCGCCAAAGTATTGGACGAAAAATTCGGCATCGTCAAAGGCATGATGACGACGGTTCACTCCTACACCAACGATCAGCAGGTGCTCGATCTGCCGCATAAGGATTTGCGCCGTGCGCGTGCAGCAGCCGAGAACATCATTCCTACCACGACCGGAGCAGCCAAAGCGGTTTCGCTCGTGCTTCCGCAGCTGAAGGGCAAGCTGAACGGCATGTCCATGCGCGTTCCTACGCCTAACGTTTCCGTTACGGATCTGGTGGCTGAGCTCGGCCAGGGAGTGACCCAGGACGAAGTCAACGCAGCTCTGAAGGAAGCGGCCGAAGGTCCGTTGAGGGGCATCCTGAACTACTCTGAAGAGCCGCTCGTATCCAGCGATTACAACGGAGATCCGGCATCCTCGACGATCGATGCGCTGTCGACGATGGTGGTAGGCGACAACATGGTGAAGGTCGTTTCCTGGTACGACAACGAGTGGGGCTATTCCAATCGCGTAGTCGACCTTGCCAACTACATTGCCAAAAAAGGACTGTAATCGTCCCTTATAATAAATTTCATGCAGCCCAAGAGGAGAAAACTGTTCTCCTCTTAAACTGTAGACAAAGTCAGCGAGTTTGAGGGGATATAGGGTTCCGGCGCAGTTTTGGCTTTGCCTGTTTTTCCGCTGACCCTTGATTATTCAAGAAACAGGCACAACAAGATGTTTGAGCACGGAAGCTTATATCCCCTCATCAATACAAACTGACTTTGTCTTCACCCTTTAGAGGAGAAATCTGTTCTCCTCTTTAGCTGTGTTAAACAGCCGATATGCAGCTTTTACAGGAAGATTGACGAAGGAGGATTCGCCGATGAACAAGAAAAGCGTTCGTGATGTAGAGGTTAAAGGCAAGAGAGTTTTTGTTCGCGTGGATTTCAACGTACCGCTGGAAAACGGCAAAATTACAGACGACACCCGGATTCGTGAAACGCTGCCGACGATCCGCTATTTGGTGGAGCAGGGAGCCAAGGTGATTCTTGCCAGCCATTTGGGCCGACCGAAAGGACAAGTCGTGGAAGAGATGCGCTTGACTGCGGCTGCGCAGCGCTTGTCGGAGCTTTTGGGCGGACCGGTGGCCAAAGCGGATGAAGCGGTCGGCGACGCTGTCAAGGCACAGATTGCAGAAATGCGCGACGGCGATGTATTGGTGCTGGAAAATGTGCGCTTCTACCCGGGCGAGGAGAAGAATGATGCGGAATTGGCCAAAGCGTTTGCTGAACTGGCCGAGCTTTACGTCAACGATGCATTCGGCGCAGCACACCGCGCCCATGCTTCCACGGAAGGCATCGCCCATTATTTGCCGGCGGTGTCCGGACTGCTGATGGAGCGGGAGCTCAGCGTGCTGGGCAAAGCGCTTGGCAATCCCGATCGGCCTTTTACGGCAATTATCGGCGGCGCGAAGGTGAAGGACAAGATTGACGTGATCAACAACTTGATCCAAATTGCCGACAATATCATCATCGGCGGCGGGCTGTCCTACACCTTCCTGAAGGCGCAGGGCAATGAAGTGGGTAAATCGCTGGTGGATAACGAAAAGCTTGATTTGGCCCTCGGTTTTATTGAAAAAGCAAAGCAAAAAGGCGTTAATTTCCTGCTTCCCGTTGATATCGTGATAGCCGACGATTTTAGTGCCGACGCCAACACCCGGGTCGTGGAGGTCGGGGAAATTCCCGCAGATTGGGAAGGACTTGACATCGGTCCGAAAACACGGGCCATCTATGCCGATGTGATTCGCAATTCCAAGCTGGTCGTCTGGAACGGGCCGATGGGCGTGTTCGAGATGGAGGCTTTCTCCGGCGGCACGAAGGCGGTTGCCGAAGCCTGTGCGGAAACGTCCGCTTATACGGTGATCGGCGGCGGAGATTCAGCAGCGGCTGTGGAGAAATTCCATCTGGCCGAACGCATGGACCACATTTCCACCGGCGGCGGCGCTTCGCTCGAGTTCATGGAAGGCAAAGCGCTTCCGGGAGTAACCGCGCTTTCTGATAAATAATAATTTAAAAAACATAAAGGAGGAGTGATCCTCAGTGAGAACACCTGTGATTGCCGGCAACTGGAAGATGTTTAAGAACGTGCAAGAAACACTGGCATTTGTTGAAGCGGTAAAAGGCAAAGCTGAGATTGACGGAGTGGAAAGCGTGATCTGTGCGCCTTATACCGACCTGCCTGCGCTTGTGCAGGCGGTCAAAGGCACAGCGCTCAAAGCAGGAGCGCAGAATATGCACTGGGAAGAAAGCGGGGCTTACACCGGCGAAATCAGCGGCGCAATGCTGAAGGAGCTCGGCGTGGATTATGTGATCATCGGCCATTCCGAGCGCAGAGCCTATTTTGCCGAAACCGACGAAACGGTGAATAAAAAAGTGCAGGCTGCCTTCAAGCATGGTCTGCTGCCGATCGTATGCGTCGGCGAGAAGCTGGAAGAGCGCGAAGCGGGACAAACCAAGGACGTTTGCCGCGTGCAGACGGAAGCGGCGCTGCAGGGCTTGACCGCCGCGCAGGCGGCGCAAACGGTGATCGCCTATGAACCGATCTGGGCGATCGGTACAGGCAAATCTTCGACTGCGCAGGATGCGGGTGAAGTCATCGGCTACATCCGCGAAGTCGTGGGCAAGCAGTTTGATGCCCAGACGGCGGAACAGATCCGCATTCAATACGGCGGCAGTGTGAAGCCGGGCAACGTCCGCGAGTTCATGCAGCAGCAAGACATCGACGGCGCCTTGGTCGGAGGGGCGAGCCTTGAGCCCGAATCCTACATTCAGCTTGTGGAAGGGGCAAAGTAAGATGGCGAACCCACGACCGAAGCCGGTAGCCCTGATCATATTGGACGGATTTGGTCTGCGCAACACGGTGCAGGGAAATGCCGTCGCACAGGCGAAGAAGCCGAACTTTGACAAGTACTGGTCGACCTATCCCCACACGACGTTGAAGGCGTGCGGCGAGGCGGTCGGACTTCCCGAAGGGCAGATGGGCAATTCCGAAGTCGGGCATTTGAACATCGGCGCGGGAAGAATCGTTTATCAGGATCTGACGCGGATCAGCAAATCGATTCGCGAGGGCGATTTTTACGAGAATGAAACCCTGCTGAACGCCATGCGCCACGCCAAGGAGCAGCACAAAAAGCTTCATCTTTACGGACTGCTTTCCGACGGCGGCGTGCACAGCCACATCGAACATCTCTATGCACTGCTCGACATGGCGAAGAAGGAAGGCGTTCAAGAGATGTTCATCCATGCCTTCCTCGACGGCCGCGATGTGGCGCCGGACAGCGCCAAGTATTACATGGAGCAGCTCCAGGCTTATATCGCCAAAGTCGGCGTCGGCCAGGTGGCCACCGTGCAGGGCAGATATTACGCTATGGACAGGGACAAACGCTGGGACCGTGTGGAGAAATCGTACCGCGCCATGGTGTACGGCGAAGGACCGGCCTATACCGATCCGGTCAAGGCGATCACCGATTCGTATGAGCAATCGGTTTTTGACGAATTCGTCATGCCGACGGTGATTACCGACGAAGCCGGGAAACCGGCGGGCTTGGTGGAATCGGGGGATGCCGTGATCTTTTTCAACTTCCGGCCCGACCGGGCGATTCAGCTGTCCAACGTATTCACCAACGAGGATTTCCGCAGCTTTGACCGCGGCGAGCAGCATCCCGTCGATCTGTATTACGTATGCTTGACATTATTCAGCGAAACCGTCAAAGGATTTGTGGCCTATAAGCCCAAGGAGTTGGATAATACATTAGGAGAGGTGCTCGTTCAAAATCACCTCACCCAGCTGAGAACGGCGGAAACGGAAAAATATCCGCACGTCACCTTTTTCTTCAGCGGCGGACGCGATGTCGAGCTGCCGGGAGAAACGCGGATTTTGATTAACTCGCCGAAGGTTGCCACCTATGATCTGCAGCCGGAGATGAGCGCATACGAGCTGGCGGAATCGACCGTTAAGGAAATTGAAAAAGAAATTCACGACGTGATCATTCTGAACTTTGCCAATCCCGACATGGTCGGGCATTCCGGCTTGCTTGAGCCGACGATCAAAGCGGTTGAAGCGACCGATGAATGCCTTGGCAAAGTCGTCGATGCAATCCTGGCCAAGGGCGGCGTCGCTGTCATTATCGCCGACCACGGTAATGCCGACATCGTCCGCGATGAAGAGGATCGCCCGCAAACGGCGCATACACTGAGCGCGGTTCCGTGCATCGTCACCGAGCCGCATATGAAGCTGAGAGACGGCGGCAAATTGGCGGACGTTGCTCCGACCATGCTAGACCTGCTTTCCATCGCCAAGCCGGAGCAGATGAGCGGACAATCGCTGATTACCGAAAAGAACATAGATTAAAAATGAATAGTTGGCGAAAAGCCCAGGTGAAGGAGTGTACAATAAGATGACGATTATTTCTGACATTTATGCAAGAGAAGTGCTGGATTCCCGCGGCAACCCGACGGTTGAAGTGGAAGTCTATTTGGAATCCGGAGCGAAAGGCCGCGCGATCGTGCCTTCAGGTGCATCGACAGGCGCGCATGAGGCCGTAGAGCTTCGCGACGGTGACAAGAGCCGTTATCTCGGCAAGGGCGTACTGAAGGCCGTAGAAAATGTGAATAACTTGATTGCACCGGAAATTATCGGCTGGGACGCGGTCGATCAAGTTTCGATCGATCAGAAAATGATCGAGCTCGACGGAACGCCGAACAAAGGAAAATTGGGAGCCAACGCAATTTTGGCCGTTTCCATGGCGGCAGCCCGGGCTGCAGCCGAAGCGCTTGCCCTGCCTCTGTATGCTTATTTGGGCGGCTTCAACGCCAAAACGCTGCCGGTGCCGATGATGAATATCGTCAACGGCGGAGCGCATGCCGACAACAATGTCGACGTGCAGGAATTCATGGTTCTGCCGGTAGGCGCGGAAAGCTTCAAGGAAGCGCTGCGCATGGGCGCGGAAATTTTCCACAACCTGAAGTCCGTATTGAAGGATAAGGGCCTGAACACGGCTGTCGGTGACGAGGGCGGCTTTGCCCCCAACTTCACTTCCAACGAGGAAGCGATCCAAACGATCATCAGCGCGATTGAAAGAGCCGGGTACAAACCGGGCGTCGACGTCTATCTCGGCATGGACATTGCTTCCACGGAATTTTTCAAAGACGGCAAATACCAGCTCGAAGGGGAAGGCAAATCCTTCACCTCCGCCGAATTTGTCGACCTGCTCGCTGCCTGGGTGGAGAAATATCCGATCATTACGATCGAAGACGGCTGCTCCGAGGACGATTGGGAAGGCTGGAAGCTGTTGACCGACAAGCTGGGCGGTAAAGTGCAGCTCGTAGGCGACGATTTGTTCGTAACCAACACCGTGCGTCTCGGCGAAGGCATTGAGAAGGGCATAGGCAACTCGATTCTCGTCAAGGTCAACCAAATCGGCACCCTGACGGAAACCTTCGACGCCATCGAAATGGCCAAACGGGCCGGCTATACGGCTGTTATTTCCCACCGCTCGGGCGAAAGCGAAGACAGCACGATTGCCGATATCGCCGCCGCTACCAACGCCGGACAGATCAAAACGGGCGCACCTTCGCGTACCGACCGCGTAGCCAAGTACAATCAGCTGCTGCGGATCGAAGACGAGCTGGGCACTTCCGCCATTTACGCGGGCAAATCTGCATTTTACAACCTGAAAAACCTGTAGGTTTTTCGGGTTTTGCTTGCATCATGCTTTTCCTAAGCTGGTTTCAGCTCCGCTTGATCGGAGCTGGGGTCAGCTTTTTTCAAATTACAAATTCTTATTGGCGATAAAACCTGCATCTGATCGCGGTCGCTCATCTTGGAAAGGCCTCGATAGAGGTTTTCTCATATGCCGCCGCAGCGGCTTGTTGTATTTTCAAAGGGCCTGTGATACAATAAAAATATTGTTTTTGAAACACCAACGGTTTATGGAGGTGGAAATACGATGCAAATTTTCTTACACATACTGCTGATTATCGCTTCGCTCGGCTTGATTGCGGTTGTTCTGCTGCAAAAAGGGAAGAGCGCAGGCTTGTCCGGTGCCATTTCCGGCGGTGCCGAGCACTTGTTCGGAAAGCAAAAAGCGCGCGGGCTGGATTTGTTCCTTCATCGTTTGACGGTTGGACTGGCAGTCGCTTTTATGGTACTGTCGCTGATTGTTTCTTATATCATTAAATAATGAACGAATCATGAAGCAACACACGGGCAGATTGATCGACAAAGCAGCAGGAACACATGGGTCCTGCTTTTTTTTGTACGCTGAGGCAGGTATGGATATCGCCTTTTTACAGCATGGGAACACTTTTTATTGTCCATACTAATAAAAATTGAAATTTTTTTTGAGGTGAAAGATGATTAACGAGCTGGATTTACTTGATTTTATGCAGGAAACGGCGTACAAGCCGATGACTTACCAGGAGCTGGAGAACCATTTTGAATTTAAGAATGCCGAGGCGCTGAAGGAAATGCTGAAGCTCTTGAACCGCTTGGAGCATGAAGGCAAAATCATTCGTACCCGTACGGATCGCTACGGCGTGCCGGAACGGATGAATCTGCTGCGCGGCAAGCTGCAGGCGCATGCCAAGGGCTTCGGGTTTCTGATTCCGGACGATCGCGAGCATCCCGATGTTTACATACATGCCAACGATTTGAAAGGGGCAATGAACGGCGATATCATGCTGGTGCGCATTACCTCTAAATCCCCCAGCGGCAAGATGGAGGGGGAAGTGGTGCGGATCGTGCAGCGCGCCAATACCCAGGTCGTGGGCTTGTTCCAAAGCAATGAAGGCTATGCCTTCGTAATCCCGGATGACAAGCGGATCAACCGCGATATTTTCATTCCCAAATCTGCCTTCAAGGGGGCGGCGGACGGCCAGAAGGTCGTCGTCGAGATCGTCCATTATCCCGATGGCGGACGGGCTGCCGCCGAGGGCGAAGTGATTGAAATCCTCGGGCACAAAAATGATCCCGGCGTGGATATTCTGTCCATCATCCGCAAATTCCAGCTTCCCGAGCAGTTTCCGGAAGAAGTAATGGCAGAAGCAGAATCGGTCCCGGAAACGATCAGAGAAGCGGATTTGCAAGGCCGCCGCGACCTGCGGAACAAACGGATCGTGACGATCGATGGCGAGGACGCCAAGGATTTGGACGACGCCGTCAACGTCGAGCTGCTGCCGAACGGGAATTACAGGCTGGGCGTACATATCGCCGACGTCGGCTATTACGTCAATGAAGGCTCCATGCTCGACCGTGAAGCTTATAACCGCGGCTGCAGCGTATACTTGGTCGACCGCGTCATTCCCATGCTGCCGCACCGTTTGTCCAACGGCATCTGCAGCTTGAATCCGCAGGTGGACCGCTTGACGATGAGCTGCGAGATGGAATTTGATGCGCAGATGAAGCTGGTCAACCATGATATTTTCCCCAGCGTGATCCGCACGACGGAACGAATGACTTATACCAATGTGCGCAAAATATTGACCGATCAGGATCCCGAGGTCATGGAACGCTACAAAGACCTGGTCGATGAGTTCAGGCTGATGGAAACGCTGGCCATGAACCTGCGGGGAAGAAGAATGCGGCGCGGTGCGATCGACTTCGATTTCAGCGAATCGAAGATTATTGTCGATGAAAGCGGCAAAGCCACGGACATCGTCAAGCGGGAGCGCTCGATAGCCGAGCAGATTATTGAAGAATTCATGCTGGCCGCCAACGAAACCGTGGCCGAGCATTTTCATTGGTTGAAGGTTCCCTTTTTATACCGTATCCATGAAGAACCGGACGGCGAAAAGCTGATGCACTTCAGCGAATTCATCACCAATTTCGGCTATGTGATCAAGGAGCGCAGCGACAACATCCATCCCCGCTCTCTACAGAAATTGCTGGAGGAAATCAAAGGCACCAAGGAAGAAACGGTAATCAGCACCGTGATGCTGCGCTCGATGAAGCAGGCCAAATACGATTCCCAGAGCCGCGGACATTTCGGGCTGGCGGCGGAATTTTATTCGCACTTCACTTCGCCGATCCGCCGTTATCCCGATCTCGTCATCCACCGCATCATGCGTGAGGTCATTGAAAGCGGCAGACTATCCGAGAAGCGGCACGACATCCTGACCGAGAAGATGGACGACATTGCCCGCCAATCGTCGGAACGCGAGCGCGTGGCGGTAGATGCGGAGCGGGAAACCGACGATCTGAAGAAAGCGGAATACATGCTCGACAAAGTCGGCGAAGAATTCGAGGGCATCATCAGCAGCGTGACCAACTTCGGCATGTTCGTCGAGCTCGACAACACGGTGGAAGGCATGATCCGGCTCAGCGATCTGAGCGACGATTATTACCATTATCACGAGGCGCAGCACGCTCTGATCGGGGAAAGAACTTCTAAGATTTACCGCATCGGCGACGAGGTCAAGGTGCGCGTGGCAAGAGTCAGCGTGAAGGAGCATACGATCGATTTCGAAATGGTCGACATGAAGCCGCGCAAACCGTCGGTTAATCTGGTCGGCGGCTTCGGCGGCAAAAAAGACAAGAAAAAAGGCGGCGCACGCGGCGGCAGAAACGGCAGGAAAGCCGGTTCGGGCAAAGCGGAAGTGTTCTCCCCAAGCTCCCCCGGCAGAAAGCGCAAGAAACCGTCGGCCGGCGGCAGTCCGGCAGCGTCTGGCTCGGCAAACGGCGGCGGAAAGCGCAAAAAGAAGAAGAAATAAACAGCAGCAGCCTGATTTTTCCTGAATGCCGCGGGCATTTTGTCAAGGATTGTTCTTGATTTCGGTACCCGATCTTGTTAGAATGAATTCCTAGCCCGATCGCGTTTCACCGGGTTAAGTTGCCGTGCGGAAAGGAGCTGCAGCTGCATGCCGAAAAAAGACGGAAACGGAAAAGTGCTGGCCCAGAACAAGAAGGCTTCGCACGATTATTTTATCGAGGAAACTTATGAAGCGGGTCTGGTGCTCTCCGGCACCGAAATCAAGTCGGTTCGCGCCGGCAAGTCCAACATCTCGGACAGCTTTGCCACCATCCGCAACGGAGAAGCGTTCATCCACAATATGCATATTAGCCCGTTCGAGCAGGGCAACCGCTTCAATCCCGCCGATCCGACGCGGGCCCGCAAGCTGCTGCTGAAGAAAGCCCAGATCAGCAAGCTGCTGGGGCAATCCAAGCAGGAAGGCTATACGCTGGTGCCGCTGAAAATCTATGTGCGCAACGGCTATGCCAAGCTGCTGATCGGTCTCGGCAAAGGCAAGAAGGAGTACGACAAACGCGAATCCTCCGCCAAGCGCGACGCCGATCGCGCGATCCAGCGGGCGCTGCGGGAACGTCAGAAGGTCGCCCGTTAAACAGCGAGCGTACCCAGCGGCCTCCTGACTTTCCATCGGAAAGTTCGGTAAATCCGGCGCGGATATGCTATAATTGAAGAGTAAAGAAGCTCGTGTCCGTGATGCAGACGATCGGACCGCTTTCTTTTTTCTAACCACATAAGAAAGTATAAGTTTTCGTGATCGAAAACGAACTTTCTTATTGGCGATAAAAGCTTCCGCTAAACGCGGTCGCTCATCATTGAAATGCCTCGATAGAGGTTTTCTCATGCGGGGGCGTTTATGGATTCGACGGGGACAGTTCGAACATGAGTTGCGGGTAGCGGGGTCGCGCACGCTTATAAACGCGAAAGCCATAATAACTGGCAAACAACAATCTAACTTAGCTTTAGCTGCCTAATAACAGCTAGCTAGCTTCTACCCTGCATCGCCCATGTGCCGGGATAGGGGCTCAACTTTAGTGGGATACGCTGTCTCATCTCCGCCTGGGGTGAGCTGAAGAAGACAATCAGGCTGACCTGAGCAGCAGCCGGTTACGGGGCGTCCGCTCAGGTGACATCAAAACCGTGACTACACTCGTAGAAGCTTGTGTGGCGATGTTTTCGGACAGGGGTTCGACTCCCCTCGCCTCCATAGGATTTTGAAAAAGCACCTATTGCAGGTGCTTTTTTCTTTGGAGGCACAAAGGGGAGGCGAATTCCCCCGGAAGGGGTTCAGTCCGCGCGCAGGAAGCGAAGCGTACGAGCACGGGATCGAAATCTACCTTAGCGATCTGCTTCGGTGAGTGGCCATCTGTGAAAGTTTAATCAGGATTGTCGATACTCCCGGAGCTTCCACTTCAATCAAGGATACCGGAACTATCTTAAAACGAAGGGTAAGACCAAGAAATAAATAGCTGTTGGGTCACAGGAAATGGGCAACTTGTAAGAGGTTTAGTACTGATAATTTTTGTACATAATAAATACCTTCAGTTCTGTAATAGGAACTTTAAGAAAGGATGAAGGAGAAAAATAGGTTCGTAAAATATTTTTAGATATGATACAATGATTCCAAATCACTTGGAATGAAGAGGACTTGATTATTTTATGGAAAGAGAAATTTTTGTTAACGCTCCTATAACTGAGGCGCTTCTTGATATCCAAGTGGAACTGCCTAGTGACATCGATATTTCAATCTTAGAAGGGTTTCAACAAAAGATTATTGATTCTTTCCCGTACAAAACCGAACTCAACACTTGGCAAGGTGGCATGGAAATTAAAGATGGAAAAGCCAGTTTATTCAATTCCATGGGCGGAATAAATGGTTTTATGTTCAAATCTTCGGAAGAAGATAAAATGATACAAGTAACTCTGCAAGGATTTACATTCAATAAGTTAAAACCATATACCCATTGGGGCGAGTTTATTGAGGAAGCTCGAGATCATTGGAATCATTTTTTAGAAGTTGCAAAGCCTAAGAAAGTTACAAGAATCGGATTACGGTATATTAATCGGATTGTGATTCCTTCCATTCAGGTCGATCTTAAAGAATACATTCTTACTGGCCCAGAAATATCACCGGAGTTGAAGTTTCCGCTTGCGGGATTTTTCCTGAGAATGGTTGTCACAAATCCTGATATTAATGCGATGGCGATCATTACAGAGACTATAGACCAAAAAAACAAGGAACTTAATGTTATACCTTTAATATTTGATATTGATGTTGTCAGAGATCATTTAAACTTAGATGCACATGAAGACTTTTGGCGACATGTTAATGACATGAGGGATTTTAAAAATACCATATTCTTTAACAGCTTTACAGATAGAGGAAAGGAGTTGTTTAGATAATGGTGTTAGTTGCAAACGAAGTTGTTGACGCTCTTTCTCTTCTTCCAACAGCAGTAGAACAGAAGTATTCAATTTCTGATAATCTAGCTGAGATGGTAAATTTACAGTATAAAGATATTTATCAGCATTATTATTCACCGATAACAATATCAAGGCAAACAAATAAAAAGGTATGGGTACAACAAGCGTATGACCTTTTTCCTGGAATTAGGTACTTTACCCCTGAAGAAAAGGCAATCCATAGAGCAGGATTAAGAAAAGTTTTTAAACCTACTGGAAGGAATTTTTTTAAAAAATGATGCAAGAATTTATCACTTTTGTGCAAAAACTTTTTCCCAGTATAGATCCCTACATCGCTTCACAAGTAAGTGTCGCAATTAAACAATTTGAAAGAAAACGATGCCAAGATGATGATGTGAAGAGACCACTTTATGATTTCTTTACAACGGGTTCTTTAGGGGATTACTTGGCTCAAGGTGATATTATTGATAATCTTCCTTTTGTTCTTTTGGACCCAGAAACAGGAGAAGAGAGCTTCAGGGAGCTGCCGGGGATTTTACTCTCAAATACTTGTGATGCGGAACGAGAAGACTACATCATATTTGCTCCATTACTACCAAAATATGAAATGTACAAACAACTACAAGATAATTTCTCTACTAACCTTACTTATAATCTCATGTATTTTCCTGATACTCATTTCTCTGAATATGTAATTGATCTTAGTCTAATGAGGTCATTCCCAAGAGAACCAATAGTCAGCTCGGATGCTTACAGGAAAATTGCATCTTTGAATGATTTTGGGTACTACCTGTTACTTTGCAAGTTAACAGTATATTTTTTAC
Source organism: uncultured Caryophanales bacterium (assembly GCA_964514665.1). Taxonomy (GTDB): domain Bacteria; phylum Bacillota; class Bacilli; order Paenibacillales; family KCTC-25726; genus CAZESH01. The sequence goes on along the minus strand of CAZESH010000011.1, from coordinate 8,390 downwards.
GTCCAGAAGATACCGATGTTCAGATAGCACGGGTGGAAACCGCCTGAAGAATTGTTCATTTAAAAAACCTCCTAACTTAGTTGTGGAGGTTTTAATACTTATCTGATCTCCTTTTTAATACATAAGTTAAAACGGCCGCATTGAGTTCATCTATGTAGTCTTTCGTATTTTGAAGCACCATTTGTCGGGTTTTTGTGCTTATTTGTGTTCGCCTTAATGCGAGTCGAATCGCTCATGAGCACACGACCGCCGACCATCTTATGCTGAAGCGCTTGGAGGACAATCTCATCAAAGATGTCTTGAAAGACGGGAGTATCTTTAAAACGGGTACGGCGATTCCAGCTAATCGTGGTGTGATCCGGTACTTTATCCGTTAATCCAAGCCCAAGAAACCATCGGTAGGCAACGTTGGTTTGAATTTCTTGCTCCAATCCGCACTCGGAACGGATCCCGTGAAAATAACCGGAAAATCATCTTGAACAGAAAGTAGGGTCGATCGCTGGACGACCGTCATCTTCGCAGTATAGAGGCTTCACTTTTTCATGAATGAAAGAAGTCAATGTACTTGTCAATTTTTCGGAGCAGGTGATCTTGCGGGACCAAATCCTCCAGAGAAACGAATTCGTATGCTTGTTGCTTATCGCGGTTAGAGCGCAGCATGAAAACACCATCGTTTTTATGTGTAGTCATATTATTGTAGTCATATTATATTACATTAACGCGTTGTCGTGGTGAATATATTGCACAATAAAGAAGACTGCCGAGGTTTCTCGACAGTCTGGGCACCCGTAGGGTGTCTTTTGCTATGTATGAGTTGCATGAGGGTCGAACCCAGGGTTCATCCGCGCACAGGAAGCACAGCGTACGAGCAAGGCATTGAAATCTACCATAGAGTTCTGCTTCGACGAAGGAACATTTGTGAAAATTTCATCAAGATTTTCGATACTCCAGAAGCCTGCACCAAATGTGAAAAGACGCTTAGGTATCTTTGGTGGATAGAAGTGGTCAATGGATATATTTATGAAGATGACTTAAAGGAAATCCTCTAATTGTACCGAATTATGTATAAAAATAGAAGCGGTGGTGAAAAAATTGAAGCTAATTAAGTTTCGGATAGAAAATTTTCGAAGTATTCAAGATTCCGGTTGGATTGAAATTGATGATACTGCAGTAATTGTTGGAAAAAATGAGTCAGGGAAAACCTCTTTACTAAAAGCTTTATGGAAATTTAATCCTTTTAAAAAAGAAACATATAATATCAGCAAAGAGTGGCCTAAGGGTCGTCGTAAAGAAATATCTGATGAAAAAAATGTAGTTACAGCTATTTTTGAATTTAATGAGCACGAGAAGAATAAATTAGCGGAAATTCATGAATCTGCAAAAGATATTACTAGTGTAGAGATTAAAAAGAACTACAAGGGATCTTTTACTTATGATTTTTTTCCCCGCAATCCTGAACAGGAACATAGCCTTAAATGGGTGGTAAGTGTGATTGATGAGAACTTTGGGACTGCACCTGAAAATTCTTCGCCACAATTTAAAGAGAGATATAACAATCATTTAACAAATTTTGTTGAACAGGTAAGAAAAAATGGTGGAAGCATTTATGCTCTAAATAATGCCAATAGTTTTAAATCTGTATTAAGTCAATTTGTGAATCAAAATCCTCAGGATCAAGATGCAGTAAATTTTTTGACACAAAATGTAGATAAAGCTATACAAGAACTTGGAATTCACACTCCTCTTAGACAATCTGTTGACATGGTACATGAATGGCTACCTGTGTTTATCTACATGGATGATTATAAGACCTTTCAAGGATCAGCATTATTGAATCAAGTTAAGCAAAGAAAAGATAGTAACCAATTAACCGAAGCAGATAAAACAATAATTATGATCATGGAAATGTCTGGACTGAGTTTAGATGAAGAGGTTAAGAAAGGAACTCAAGAGGATAAAGAGCAACGTATGCTCGACATGCATGACGCTAGTCAAACTTTGACTAATGAAATTGCTGATACTTGGAGCCAAAAGAAATATGAGGTGATGTTTCAAGCTGACGGGCAACACTTTGTAACTTTTGTAAAAGATGCCGAAGCTAAAGCTCTGGTTCCTTTAGAAGACAGATCGAAAGGGTTTCAATGGTTCTTTTCTTTTGACATGACTTTTATGTATGAAACAAACGGCCAGTTTAAAAATGCGATTATATTACTTGATGAGCCCGGTCTACACCTACATGCAGCTGCACAAAAAGATTTACTTGCAAGATTTAGAGCGTATTCGAAAAACAATCAGTTGATTTATACAACTCATTTACCTTTTATGATCGATTTTACGCGACTTGATAATATTTATGTTGCAGAAGAAAAGGAGAACGAAGGCTCAAAAGTACATAAAGATTGGGTTATAGCTGAGAAAGATGCGAGATTCACCTTGCAAGCTGCACTTGGTTTGTCATGGAGTCAATCACTATTTGTCGGACAATATAATCTTATTGTTGAAGGGGTTACTGACTTTTGGTTTCTTACTACAATGTCATCCTTGTTTCAAGAATCAGGTAGAGAAGGGCTTGACGAACAATTGATTATAACCCCAGCTGGCGGGGCAAGTAAAGTGGCATACATTGGCACCATATTTCGGGGCCAAGAATTAAATGTTGCCGTGCTTCTTGATTCTGATAACGAAGGTAAAAGTGCTTACGAGCAATTAGTATACCAATGGTTAATTGAAAGTAAGTACGTCTTTATGCTGGGTGAAATAATTGGTATAGATTATCCTTGTGTTTTAGAAGATCTTTTCTCAGAGGAATATTATTTGCAACATGTTAATGCAGCATACCAACATGAACTTGGGAAAGAAAAGACGATAACATTAAATACGGGAGTGAAAAGAACTATTGTAGATAGAGTGGCTGATGCATTACTAGCAGAGGGGATGACGCATTTTAACAAAGGAAGGGTTGCTAAGAAGATAATGAATGATTTAGGTAAAAAGAAGCTGTCAGATTTACCTCAGGAAACTATTGATAAATTTGAGAAGACATTTGGGACAATTAATCAAATTGTACAGCAATGGAAGGAACGCAAGTAAATATTATCCTTGGTCACCGATCAAAATTCGCTTGGGGCTCTAGCTGATTAATTCAAAAACCTTCGTTTATGATATTTTTTTCCTTTGTTAAAAAAGCTCTATCTGTCTGCGATGGAAGTCACCGAAAAATGAACAGGCCACCTCCAAAATTGGAGTCAGATTCTGATGAAATCTAATGTTTCTCATTATCTTCTTGATTAAGTGCAGATGTTGCTTGTAGTAGGCTAGCCTTCAATGTTGCCTTTGCATAATATTTTTCAATATATTTAACACCATCTTTATCTACACTATTCATGAAATTAATCCATCCTTGAATGTGATGTTCTTGTTCAATTCTTTCCATCTCATCCATATTTGTGGTTAACAACTTATGTATTTTTGCCCTTAATAAACGTTTAACTCTTCTTCCTACCCCAACATTATTATCATCACTGATAACTAGACCTGTTACCTTTCGTGAAGAACCAAGTCGCAACAATCTAGTTTTTTTTGTATTTAAATGATAACCTTCATCATTAAGGATTTTTTCAATCATCTTTTTTGCCTTGAAAAGTTCATCAGGATTATTTGAAGAAAGAGTGATATCATCAGCATATCTTGTATAGACAATGTTTCTTTTTCCTACATAATTGGAAATTCTTTTATCAAGTCGAACATTGACGAGGTTTGATAAAGCTGGAGAAGTTACCCCTCCTTGCGGCAATTCATTATTATAGGTACATAAACTAGTAAGTATCATGGATACTTGATCAGAGTAACCTAATGAGTTAAATAATGAATATACTTTTTTCTTTGAAATGTTTGTAAAAAAGTCTGTAATATCCATACATAAATAAAATTTGTTTTCTTTATGACTTTCTGCATTTATGAGAATCGATTTCCCTTGAATGAAGCCCGTAGCATTCTCATGGACGGGTATCTTATCAAGAATATTTCTTAAAATCCAGGCTTGTACTGCTTTCATATTTTTGGATGGACTATGTAAAGTTCGTATTTTTCCGTTAGCTTTATTGGTATATATAGTCTTATAGAACTTAGAAGACTTTGTAGATAAGTGATATAGTGTTCGGGGGGTTAGATTAATTTTGTATGAGAATTCCTCCATATCTGACATTACAGGTAATCCTAGAAAAAATAACGTCTGTTTATTAACCATAATCTCCTCCAAATAAAAAAAAGGGCTTTTTTAGCCCTGAAATTTTGATAGAAGAAGTCTTACCTAAATAATTCTTCCGCTAAAATGCGGGGTTATTGCAGATGCAATGATCACGTGTTTTAGCGGATACGTCAGTAAGAGGGTAAGTGCATGAATGGCGAAACACCATTCCAAAAGAATCTAAGAGCTTCTTCTATTCCAATATTTCCTTAATAATGAGTTTAACATGGTAAGTCGTAATCTGTCGAGATGTGTGTAAACGAAATTTGATGACAGGTCCTTTTCTAGTTTGTTTATACCTATATTAGTAATGTAATAGTTAGGATGTTTGTAAGTTACTTCTGCTCTTTTTAATAGCATTGAAAGTGCAGCGGATACAATTGTAATTATATTCTCAATATCAGTAAACTCGTCATGGTTCTCATCAATGTGTTTAAGCAGGCTGATAATTCCTTTTCTTGAATAGTCACTGAAGACGTATAACAACGACAAAAGAAATCTTTCTGCTGCAATTGGATTTGAAATACTTACATTTAGGTCCGAAGGTTTTGAAATCTTTCTAATGTTTGATATTAGAGTATTTCTATCATCATTAGAAAAATCATGAAAGTCATGCCAAGTAACTTTTGAATCGGAACTATTATCAAGGAATTTAATAGGCCCCATTCTAATAAAGCTTTTATCATATGAGTGTTTCTTATCCATATATACAACCAGCTTATTTTTTAAAGTATTATGATTGGCGAATGCCCCTAACTCTGCAATGGCCCCAGCGCTTTCAACGCACATTACAACAGCATGAACGCTTTCTGCCAAAACACTTTCTAGGCTAAGTAAGTCTTTTTTTTTGTGAAAAAGCTCATCCACAAAAATGTGTTCTGGGAAGTATACATTCACCTCTTTTCTATTCTTTAAAGAATTATATATCTTTGTTCTAAAGCTACTCATGTCATTTAAATTTTTTCCGATCAAAAATAAATTCAATTCGCGAGTACTCATTATTTTTTTGATTTGTGGAAGTACAAGGTAATACAACTCTTTTCCAATGTTAAATTCAAAGTTTTGTTTTGCTGTCATATAAATTTTTCTCCTCAATAATTAATTACTTGTAAATATAATATCAGCTAAATATAAATCTTGTGTCTTCGTGTACATTATAGCATCCTGAATTTTAATTTGGAAAATGATATGCACTGTTTGTTTCAGGCTTATTAATTAAAATGATGTCTACCGTTTCGACGATTTCTTTGATGTGTTCTGACGCTTTTTCCGAGGTGAATTTACTGATGCAATCAATAATACTTCTCAACTCAACATATTTCTACATTAAAATGCAGAATTTCAATTTTTATTTTCAAATAATTGAAAAAAATTAGAATATTGTGTAAACTTAATATTAGTACCCCTCGGTTACATTTTATTTCTGCTCAATGTTGAGGGTATAAATGTAACTGGGAGGGATTTATGTGGCTTTTATTTGGGGAAATCATAAAGCAAAAAAATTGGAAACTATTATGTACAGCATGAAGGACAGAGAGAGAGGAATGCATTTAAGGGATTTTGCAGATGAAATGGAAATAAGGTTAGAGGATAGTAATGATAAAGCAAAATTGAGGTATCGTATTCATGCGATAAAGAAAAAAAATAAAGATTTAGCTGATATTGGCTACACAACAGATGGATATATCTTACCTGTTGATGCTGACGATTTTTATAAATTATTTATACGGGCTAAAAATCTTGGGGAAGGACATATGAGAAGAGCTGAGGAGTTAAAGGCCAAGGGAAAAAAATTGCCAAGAAAGAAATCAACTGGCGAGCAGCTTTCATGGGATTTTGGCTTATAAAAAGATCTTGCACCTGAAAGGTGGACTTGTATTTGAAAGTTATACAAATTCCTATAGATTTGATAGATGAAGATTTAAATCAGCCGAGAAATTGTTTTGACGAAACAGCATTAAATGAACTAAGTGAAAACATTATGAAGCTGGGACTACTTTCACCAATAAAATTAAAGCTACAAGACAATGGAAGATATAAAATTATTTTCGGTAATAGAAGATTCAAAGCTTGCAAGGCACTAAACATGGCAGAAATTCCTGCCATAATTTCAGAAAATGAGGATGACTCGGATCTATATTTAGAACAATTGGCCGAAAATTTACAGAGGGAAAATTTCACGCCTTTGGAAGAGGCAGAAGCCTTTTACAAGCTTATTGAGTTTGATAAGAAGCCAGTAATTCATGTTTCTACAAAATTAGGAAAGACACCCCAATATATTTCAAAAAAATTAGAATTACTGACTTTTGGTGATGACGTACGGAAATTAATTGTGAGTGCAAAAGGCACTGTGAAAAACCAGCTTTCTGAAGAACAAGTAATTCCATTAATAAATGTACCAAGCCATTTTAAAGATAAACTTGCTAGGAAGATAGCAAGCGAAGAAATAATGCCAACTGATGTTAAAAAGATAAAGGAACTCTTCACAGCTACTGATGATGAAATTGATCCTGCTACGAAATCTAGATATCTAGTAACTTCCAAGGAAAAACTCTTGAATGATTTTAATGATTTAGTCAAAGACAGGACTGAACGAAAAAAGCAGCAAGAAAATAAATTTAATCCAGTTGCTGTTGATAAAGCTTTTGTACCAAACACTAAAGATCCTGACGCAATGTATTATAAATTACCTATTCATAACAAATTGCAAAAGTTATTTATGCAGATTCCCGGGGAGCGTAGTTTATCTGGAAGTGTATTAAGAGAATTAAATACGATGAAGTTGGAAGAACGAACCGAATTTCTAGAAACAATCGACTTATTGATTGAGAATTTGGATGGACATCTGGAGTATTGGACAAATGTAAAAAAAGAATTAGCTAAAGCTAACATAAAATTAGTTAAGTGAAGAGCCTATACCTGCTAGGCTCTTTTTATATCTGCTTTGTGCTTTTTTCATTATTAAAACTTAAATCCCCAAAATAAAGGAAATCCCCCATAAGAAAAAGAAATTAATTAACATACTAAACCCTCAGACTGAAAGAGCGGTGAAGCAAATGAACGCCGAAGAGCTTACTCATAAAATCTCCAATCTATCGATCTGGAAGAAGAACGGTCGGCGCGCGCCGCATAAACCGCTGCTCATTCTTTATGCACTGGGACAGTATCAAAACTACAAAAAAATAGAACTCCCCTAAACTTGTTGTTTCCGACACACAGGCATATAAACAATTCGGAAATTCCGTAGTCGTTCCTTTGATGGGAGAGATTGCTTTGCAGATGGTAAAGACAATGGAGAAACAAGTGGATGAAGTTTCATTCGAATTAGTCGCACAATAATCTCCGGATGGAACGGAGACGAAAATAGAGAACCATTGATTTTTTCGGCACCCGTTGGGTGCCTATTTTGTTTAATTGGCAGGAAATATGTCACGGCAAATAGAAGAATTCGCCGCTCCAGATTCATGACCAGAAACTGAAGGGCGATGACGGTTAAACTGGTTTCGGCAACGCTTTAGCAGCTTAATAACCTACTAGCGTGCTCCTCCTTAGTATCGCCGATGTGCCGAGACAGGGGCTCACATTTAGTCGGATACGCCGCCTGATCTCCGTCTGGGGTCAGGGGAAGAAGACAATCAGGCTAGTCTAGGCTGTGGTGGGTGATCTGGCAGCAGCTTAGGCGAACACTTCACAGGTCACTACACCCGTAGAAGCTGATGTGGCGATATCTTCGGACAGGGGTTCGACTCCCCTCGCCTCCATTCAAAGAAAGGCTCCATTGAACCGGAGTCATTTTTATGTAAGGCGAAGCAGATTAAGAATATTAAATATTAACGAATATATAAAACATGCTCCCAAAATTAAGGAATTCCCTCTCAGCAAAATGAAATTAACATAAAACTCCGTGCATATGGAGTGAATCGAAATGTATAAGCCATACAAAAAGGAAGCGAACAAATCTTGTTGCCGGGTGATTTTTCGTACATTTTATGATAAGAAGAGCTAGGAGGCAAGCCACATCGTCTTGCACTTATTGCTTGTTCCAATAAGTCATTGCACATCATATTTGCACTACTGAAAAATTCAGTTCGTTACTGCCCCTCGCAAATCCTTAAAAAGGTTATACCATAACTCCAGTTAGGGC
>CAZESH010000010.1:0-32667 GCA_964514665.1 uncultured Caryophanales bacterium | reverse complement strand
CAATCGGGACGACCAGCGGCAAATCCTGCAGGCTGCCCTGCAGCGGTTCAAGCCGATCAAGCCGGCTGTTCACCCATTCGCCGGGAGTAACTCCGGCAGCGTCAGCCTCCGCCACAAGCTGCAGAAAATCGGTCTGCGGCAAGATGAACAACTTCCCGTCGGACGCTTGAACGCCGAGAACAGCATGTTTTTGTCCGTTAATAAATCTGAAAATTTTCATGGCTCCACATCCCTGGATAAAATTTGTTTTATACGGAGAGCACACCGTAACCCAAGCTTTCTGAAATGGTTCGCGACGCTGCCCTCAGCAATGAAAGATAGCTTTTGAATTCCTCTTCGTCCACACTGGCTTTCAGCATGGCCAAACTGATCGCCGCCACCACTTCTCCCGAATAATCGCGAATCGGCACCGCGCAGCACTGCACGCCCGGTTCGTTCTCCTCCGCATCGATGGAATACCCGTTCTCCCTTACCTTGGCCAATTCCTTCAGGAATTCGCCTTCCGAGGAGATGGTGTTGGCGGTATGGATCTCATAGCGATAGCCGGCAAGAATTTTCTTGATTTCATCCGGGCTTTTGAATGCCAAAAGCGCTTTCCCCACTGCACTGCTGTGGACCGGCGCTTGTCCGCCTATGCTGGAGTAACGGATCACCGCTTTTTTTCCTTCGACCTTGTCAATGTATACGCCGTGCGTACCTTCCAAGATGACCAAATGCGCCGTTTGACCCGTGCTTCTCGTCAGCTCTACCAGCACATCCCTGGAAAGTGAGCGGATATCCAGGCTTTGCATGATGATGCTCGCACGCTCCAGCATTTTCATGCCCAAACGGTATTTCCCGTTATCCGGATTCTGCGCGATGTAGCGATGCTCCTGAAGCGTTTTCAGAAGCGAATGGACCGTGCTTTTGTGCAGGTTCATGCGCGCGCTGATCTCCGTAATTTTCAGTTCGGGAGTCCGTTCATCGAACAGGTCGACGATGCGCAGCGCTCTGTCAAGGGATTGAATCAATGGCAAGCTGGATCCCCCATTTGTTTGATAATATAAAACCATGTTCTATAATGTCTGTACTTCAACTATATGAGATTCCACCGCAAGTTTCAACCTCTATCGAAAAATTTTTCGCTGCTAAAGGGAGGAGCGTAAGAGACCTGGAACAGATCTTCGAATTAACATCTACAAGTCTTGAGGGGGATTTCTGTTTGAGGTGAGTTTGTTTTCCGTAGCAAAAGGGAGGACCTGAGAGAGCTAGAACCATGAAAGTCGGAGATCTTCGCTTTTAAGCATATGCTGCGATGGTTCTTGGTCTGTCAGGTCTGGACTGGTCATTCATACATCCTTGCCGGAATGCAATCGAAACCGCAAACAGAAATCCCCCTTAAGACTGAATATGCTTCGATGGTTCTTGGTCTGTCGGCTCGTGCGACTCTTTAATATTGACTCTGGAGATCGACACGGTTCAAATGAGGATCATCGCCGAGCAGGTAACGGGCAAAATTGCCCAAGAAAATTTCCATCACACGTTCATTGTAGCTGCCTGTGGCGCCGGAAGTATGCGGAGTTACAATGACATTGTCCATACTCCACAGCGGACTGTCCGCGGGAAGCGGCTCCTGCTCGAACACATCGAGTCCAGCACCGGCAATCCGTCCGCTTTTCAAGGCTTCGATCAGGGCGGCTTGATCCGTGGTTCTTCCTCTGCCGATGTTGACATAAAATGCACCCGGCTTCATCTTCCGAAACTGCGCTTCGCCGAAAATGCCTCTCGTCTCATCCGTAAACGGCAGCGTGTTTACCACATAATCGCACTCGCCCAAGCATGCATCCAATTCCTTCTGCGCAAACATGCGGTCAACATATGGAGCCGCCTCTCCAGAACGCCTGACACCCAGCACCTTCATGCCGAACGCTTTGGCTATCTTGGCCGTTTCCGTGCCGATAGCGCCCACTCCGATCACGCCAAGCGTTTTCTCGTGCAATTCCAGATCATTTTCCTCGGAAATCCATTTGCCGGCGCTTTGGTTACGGATATAAACGTGAAGGTTGCGAGTGAATGCCAGCATCATGGCGAAAATCGTTTCCGATATCGGATAAGCGTGAATCCCGCTGGAATTGGTCAGGACAATGCCTTTTTGCCGCAGCACGTCGAAGGGAAATCTGTCCACTCCCGCGCCCCAGTTGTGAATCCAACGCAGCTTGCTTCCGGGAGCCAGACAGATCTTTTCCGCCGTTTTGTTCCAACCGCCTACAATTTCCGCTTCTGCCAAAAAGGGCTCCCATTCCGACTTGTCGTCCCCATGGACAATTCTCCATCCTTTTGCAAGCGATGCCAGCCTCTCGACATGCGCTTGCTCAAGCTTGGTTAATATTACAGCTGTTCTCATAAGCCACTCTCCTCCAAAGGATTGCGACCCGAATCGGGCGGCTTCAAACCGATTTTAGAAAGGATCCTTTTGTCCCGTTAGTTTGTAATGGGCGATTTTCAACTTGTCGACGATCGGCAGGTCATACGGACAAAGCTTCTCCACTTCCTTGCAGGCGTCAAAATGATCCGGATTAACATTCAGCTTGGCGTAACGCTCCATGGCCACATCATGAACGCCGAACCATTGGCGCAGCCTGTCGCGAAGCGCAAATTCCGCGGAATCGCGCACGACGCCGTCGCGCATTTGCCGGTCATACATGCCTTCAAGCTGGAAGATCTGTTCGATCGGCATTTGATGCGGAGCCGGTTCGCATTTGCCGCACTGCCGGCAGACATAGTTCCCAAGCTCCGGAGCCGTCCTGTAAAGCTCCTCCTTCTCGGCTTCGCTCATTGGCGTGAATTCCTCGGCAAACTTCAAATCCATTTCCAGCATTTCCATCGTGTTAAAACCGGCCACTACCGTGGAAACAGGCAGGCTGAAGGAATATCTGAAGGCAGGCTCCGGTGAACGGAATAAAAATCCGTCCGCAACCGGCTTCATGCCGATGATGCCGACTCCTTTTTCCTGACAGAGCGGAATGAGCTCGGATTCGCTTGTGGGGAAATTAAAGCGGTCAAAGTAGTTAAACGTATGCATAACCGCATCGAGCGGATAACGATTGATCGATTCGATCAGCGTATCCGCCCAACCGTGCATGGACATGCCGATATAACGGATTTTCCCCGCCGCCTTGGCATCTTCAAAGGCGCGAACTGCGCCGTCCTCGGAAAAAATCTGATTGACCTCTTCAAACGTTCTCACACCGTGAAACAGCATCAGATCGACATGATCCGTCTGTAAATTTTTGAGCGTCACATCGATCAACTCAGCCGCTGATTTGCGGTCTCTTGCCGGACATTTGCTGACTAAAAACATGTCGTTTCGCTTATGCTTGACCACCTGTCCGATTTTCTTTTCCGATTCGCCATCGCCGTAAGCATATGCCGTCTCCACATAGTTGCCGCCGGCATCCAAATAGCGGTCCACAATGCGCTGAGACTCCGCCTTGCTGATTTCAAGCAGATGAAACCCGCCCAGTCCAAGCAGGCTTATTTTTTCTCCCGTTTTGCCAAGTACTCTTTTTTCCATATTAAACTGCACCTCTCCCGTATCTTTTTTTGGCTCTGACTTTAATAATAAACCAACCACCCGCTTCTTAAAACTGCTTACAAAATTCAAACCTACTTACGATAATGTAAGCATGGCATGATAAAGCATCCATCCGCAGACCTTTCAGCGATGGTACTGCGCCGATGAAAATCGTGCGTCACCATGGAAAAAGCCAGCATCAGCAGCGATCTGATACAAAACAGGACCGTTTCTCCATTGCGGAGAAACGGTCCTGCTTTTGTGAAAATCAACAATTTATTTCAGGAATTCAGCTAACAAATCTGCAGGGAACATCGTTCTGCCGTTCGTAATCTTGGCTCCAGCTTTAAGCATGAACGTATTGCCGTCTACCATGACTTCTTTGCTGCCCGCTTTAAAAGTCAATGTGTGATTTCCCTTTGTAACCGTAACGCTGCGATCAGCCTGATTCCATGCAACCGTGGCGCCTTTTGCTTTAGCTGCTTTGCGCAAAGCCGCCATTTCCGAGCTGCTGCTTGTCCATTGCTTTTCGCCGTTCAATGATGGAATGCCGCTGATGTAACCTACCACACCGGATTTTTTGTTGTCGAAATTTTTGTTGATCAATGCGTCAACTTCCGATTTCAACGGCTCGGGAAGCAGCATTTCATCGCCCGGATGCTGAAGGTTGCTCATGATGTAGCTAAAGCCGTTTTCGTTGTCCACTGCCTGCAGACCGGTTGATTCCGCTCCAGCCGGCAAGGAAAGGATGCGGGACAATTTTTTCGTATCGATATTGTAAGCCCAGAGGAAGTTGTTGACGTGCATGGCGCTGTCTTCGCCAATAAACAGGGTTCTCATTTTTTCCGAATAAGCCAGGTTGTCCGGATTGGCCACCTTGTCAACTGCCGCTTTGTTGCCCAATGCGTCAACTTTGGCCAAATCTTCGCCAACCACTAACCCGGCCATCGTGGCGGCAACGTAGGTGCTGTTGATCATGCTGCCGCTGCTGTCTTTTTGTCCTGCCTTCAAAGCCAACTCATACGTAACGCCCGCTTTGATTTTCTTCAGTTGGATGTCATCCGTAGGATCGGTGCCCTTGCTGTCTTTTTCCATCGCTTTTTCCATATAAGACATGGCGATATATACTTTTTTGTCTTTATCGTTGATGGCTACGCCTTCCATTTTGTTGAATTCCGAAGTTGCGCCCAAGATCGCGCCATAGCGGCGGGCTTCCAGGAATGCTGCGGCTTTTTCCATGCCCGGCTTCACTTTCAGCCATTCGATTTTACCGCTCGGGTAGGTTTTGATTTTAGTGAATCCTGCAGTATCTTGATCTGCCGTTTCGAAAATATCGCTGAATTTGGTGCCATTATCGAGATACTTCTGGATTTCGCTGTCAGCTGCATGTCCAAGCTTGATCCATTTCAAATCGGCGGAACCGCCGTTTGTATCGCTTTTTTGCATCCATTTGGCTGCATACAGGGTGCCTTGGGAAAGATCGCCCGCTTTATCGGCTATATACATGAACAGCATCGTATTGCCGCCGTCATCACCGAAGAACGCCGTTTTTTGGTCGGGAGCCACTTTGCCCAGCTCGTGGGAGAATCTGCCCATGCTGTAGTGCTTGGCCACTTTGGTAGAATTGTCCGCTTTCACGGTTACTTCCGTAATATAACCATATTGATATGGGTTGCCGACTTTGGTTTGATCTTGATAATAGCTTTGTACAAAAGGCGTCAAGAAGGTTTTGCTCGGGTCCTCTTCATAGGCACGGGCATCAGCGTCGTACTCTTCGCTGCCGAGATGCGTGTTCCAAGGAGTCAGTGATCCGTTACAAGGGATCCAAAGTCCGCCTACTTGGGAAAAGTCGATTTTTTTCAAATCGGTTGGCATTAATTCCCCGGTCACCTTGTTTTGATCGATCGTCGTCAAGCTCATCGAAGCCGGTACCATGCCGTATGCCGACTTACCCGCATTGTCGCTCGTAATATATTCGAAGTGCGTTACCAAAGAGAGCGGATTTCCGCCTTTGCCCGTAGGAGCGGCTCCATCGATTTTCATCAAGCTGTTGGAGTCGGGATCATCGGAAACAAAAGGCGTGGATTTTCCGGGAACGCTGTTGTCCATGATTGCTTTTCCGTTGACATCGACAGCTAGTCCGGCTGGCGTGCCATTGATTACATCAGTTGATTTGAACAATTTTTCATAAGAGAGCGGGAAAGACTTGACTGTTCCATCCGCATATGTCACTTTTACGGATGCTTTCGAATAGGTTCTCGCCATGTCAGCCGGAGTTTGCGGCGCGGACATTCCGATGAATTCCACCGATTTTACCGCGTTGGTGCCAGCTGCTGCCGAAGCGGCGAGCGGAAATGCGGATGGTGCAAGCATGGCCAGTCCCAACACAGGGACCAAAAACTTTCTGAATCTTCTTTTTTGCTTTTTCAATTTTGCCCCTACCTTTCAGTCATAAAGATTAACCTCTTTGAATATAATAAACCCTTTATGTAAACTTGAATTAATCGCTAGAACAAATCTGTGTAAATTTTAATATGCTCTGGCCTGCTGATTTGCTCGCACTCCCGCAAGAGTTCTTTGACACGTGCCTAATTTCGCTAGACGCGCAAAAACCGGAAACTTGCACCCGCAGGCACCCGTTCCGGTTCCGAAGTTTTGTATTCATTTATCCCAAAAGCCTCAAAGCTCAGACAAAACCAGCTTGACAATCGTGCCTTTTCCAGGCTCGGATTCAATAGCCAGACTGCCTCCGATTCCTCTTGCCCGCTCTTCCATGCTGAACAAGCCGACCCCTTTGGTATCCTTTGTGCGGACAAAGCCCCTGCCTTCATCATGGATGGTGACTTCTATCCGATCCTGCAAATCCTCGATGGACACCTTCGCTTCCGCCACATCCGCATACTTGCCGATATTGGTCAGAGCTTCCTGGATGATCCGGTAAATCATTGTTTCTACCTGAAGATCCAGGCGCCGTTTCAAGCTGCAGGTGCAAACGACCGTCACGCCGTAATGCGCTTTGAAATTCTCGCTGAATGTACGGATCGCCGGGACAAGTCCAAGGTCATCCAGCACAGACGGCCTTAACTCCCATGCCATGCTGCGGACATCTTCTATAATAAAGGATACTTGATCGCGGATTTTCGCCAGCTCGGGTTTTTCCTCTTCCTTGACGATCAAGCGATCCAACTGGATGAGCAGCGCGTACAAGCTTTGCCCGATCCCGTCGTGCAGCTCCCGGGAAAAACGCTTCCGTTCTTCCTCCTGAATATTCATCACTTTGGTCATCATTTGCTTGAGCTCTTCCTCGACCTTTTTCAATCTGGTCACTTCATTGCGTATGGCCAAATATTGATACGGCATGGATCGTTCATCCAAAAAAGGCACAATGGTTGTATCCACCCAATAAAAGCTTCCGTCTTTGGCGCGGTTTTTGATTTCTCCATGCCACACCTGTCCAGAAGCAATCGTCCGCCAGAGCTCTTGCATGAATGCCTTCGGATGATAACCGGAATTAATGATGCGATGATCTTGGCCGATTAGCTCATCCCATGAATATTTCGATATTTTGCAAAATTTTTCGTTCGCATATTGAATAATTCCCCTCTGGTCGGTCAAAGCTACAATTGAAGATTCATCCAAAGCAAATTTTACGTCGGACAGCTGCTTGAGCGATTCATGCAAGCTGCTGCGAAAATGGGGATCGCCAATAGATTGGTCGAGTGAGGCCAATAACCGATGAACGTCCTGTCCGATTAGCTTATGATTGCTGACTTCATTATTCAAAATTCAGCAGTCCTTTCTTCATCGCATATTTTACGAGTTCCGGCCGGGTCTTGAAGCCAAGCTTCTCCATTAGGTTGCTTTTGTGAGTCTCTACCGTTTTGACGCTTAAAACCAATTGATCGGCGATTTCCTTGTTTGAATATCCTTTGGCCACCCAAGACAATACTTCCTTCTCACGATCGGAAAGCATTTCGTAGCTGTCGGCATTTTCCCCGTTCTTGATGCGGTCGAGATATTCGCCCATCAGCCGTTTGGTCGCAGTCGGGTTCAGATAAGCATTGCCGGATGCCACGAGCGTTATGGCAGTAAGCAGCTCCTCATGCGGCGCGCTTTTCAACATGTATCCGGCTGCCCCGACATGAATCGCCCGGAACAAATATTCTTCGTCGTCATGCATCGTTAAAATCAGCACGGCCGTTTCCGGCATCAGTTTTTTCAGTTCCGCCGTAGCGGTAAGACCATCCTTGCCGAGCGGCATGCTTAAATCCATCAAAATCACGTCGGGCTTCAGCTCGAGCGCTTTGCCGATCGCTTCATCCCCGTCGGCCGCTTCCCCGATCACTTCGATATGCTGCTTTCCGTTCAATAAAGATGAAAGCCCCGATCTGACAACCGCATGGTCGTCGACAATCAGCAGTCTGACCATAGAATGTCCTCCTTTTTCCCCATGCAGTGACAAATCTCACACCGCTTCTGCTTTCATCATAAACAAAAAGATGAATCCTATCAATGAAGGATTCATCCAATCTGAATTTTTATTTTAAAAAACGCGGACTAAATTGTTCGGCGGTACGTTCCAAAAGAGCGATTTCAGACTCGGCGAACCTTTTCTCGCTGCGGCTTCCAATCATCAGAACACCGCTTATCAACGAATCCGCCATCACCGGGGCGGCAAGCACCGCATGCAGCTGTTCAACCATCATTAAAGGAAAGGTTCTTCGCAAGCCTTCCAGTCCGGATATACTTTCGTCAAGCACAAACAACCGTCCGAAGCGGATTACATTGCCGGCTATTCCGCTGCCCGGCTTCTGTACAATGCTTTTATACCGATCATTGAGATTGCCGGAAGCCCTTAGCCAACGTATTCGATTTGCGCTCCGCTCGAAATGGGCCAATGCTGAAAAATCGCAGCCGGTTTTATCACGCAGCCGAAAAAGCAGTTCATCCATTGAATCGATCTCATGGTCCACGATCATCATACAGCCCCCCTTCGCAACCACAAACCCGCAAGCTGCAGCTCCTTGTTATTGTGTCCCCCTTATTGTAGAACTTTCTTATCCAGATTGGCATCGGGGAATTCCCTGAAATGACGCCTCGATTAGACTGATCTTTGCTATGCATCTTCTCGGATAAAATCCCCTACTGGAAAATCAGGGAATTCTCGACGCATGTTCAGCAATTTCCCCGATATCCCCTGACGCTTTCTTCCAATAAGATAGTGATATAAATCACACGAGGGGACTGAAGACATTATGGCTGTCATAAGTAAGGATCATACTTATCCTGCCAAAGGAATTTTCAAGTATTTTTCGGAGGAGAATATCGAGCGCCTGCAAAGCATCATGTATCCGATGAAGGCGGAAGCCGGAACGTTTTTGCTTTGGGAGGGCGATCTTGCCGACAAGATGTACTTCATCCGCTCCGGAAGGGTAAAAATTCACAAGGCTACGGAGGAAGGCAGGGACCTTATTCTTTCCGTGCTGCAAAAAGGCGATCTTATTATGGAAATGGGCGGAGATGACGATGCCTTGTTCAGCTTCGGTGCGGAAGTGGCAGAATCGGCGCAAATCGGGATCATGCAAAGAAAGGATTTGGAAGTGCTGCTGTATCAGCATGGGGATCTGGCGGTTGAATTTATGTATTTAATGGGACTCCAGCACCGCACCGCGCAGTCCAAATTCCGCGATCTTCTGCTCTACGGAAAACCGGGAGCACTTGCCTCGACGCTTATTCGCATGTCCAATTCATATGGAGTGGAAAGCGAGGACGGAATCCGCATCGGCCTCAAGCTGACCAACCATGAGATTGCGGATATGATCGGGGCCACAAGAGAGAGCGTCAACCGGATGCTGAGCGAATGGAAAAGCGAAGGAATCGTTCGAATAGATGAAGGAAAAATTACGATTCTTCAATTGGAACGCCTTCGCCGAATTTGCAATTGCGCGGATTGTCCTGCGGAAATTTGCCGGATATAAACCGGGGCACGAACAAGATGACAGATAGTTACGCTATATAAGGAATGGTCAAAGGCCCAAACGGCATTACACCGATCGAAGCGTTCCCGCCATGCGCATCCGTGATTTCCTGGATGGTTTTTTCGATATGGTCCGTATGGCGCAGCATCGCCTTCTCCACATCATCGCGCGAAAGCCCCGAGAATAAGTACACATCCGCCCATACTTGAATCATCGACTGCTTCTGTACCTGCCATTGATCGAACACGGAAAAAGACTCATCATTGATCATTGCCAATATCTCCTCCGGCGTTTTTCGCATCTGCAGGATTTTGGCGTAATTGCCGTGGTCGGGAAGTCCGTCGCTGCAGGCGGCCGCGCAAACAATTGCACCGCCCTTTTTGACGATCCGTTGGGCGGCACTCATCCCTTTCACCGCCTGATACAAATTTTGATCAAGCGGATATCCGCTGTTGCTCGTCAAAACGATGTCGAACGGCTGCTCGCAGCTTGCCATGGAATGCCGGCGAACATATTCGCAACCCTCCCTATGTGCCTTCAGCATATCTCCTGCGAAAAATGCGGTGATCTCCTTATTGCCGTTCAAGGCGACGTTCACGAGAAAATCGGGCTCGGCCTTACGAGCGATTTCCAACGCTTCTTGCTGGACAGGATTATCGTCAAGCAGCCCCCATGTACTATTCGGATTACCGATCAGCTTGGCGCTGTGAAAATGCAGGATCGTCTCGATGCCGGCAATTCCCGGCATGATTCCTTTCGGTCCGCCGCTGAAGCCGGCGAAAAAATGCGGTTCGATAAAACCGGTGGCAATCTTCACATCACTTTCGCAATAAGCTTTATTCAGATGGATTTCCGCTCCGGTAGAGCTCTTCCCCAAATAAACAAGCGAATCGTCATCAAAAGCATCATGGTTGACAACGTTGACGCTCTCGACCACATCGCGCCCGAGCATCTGAATCAATTCCTCCCGCGTATTGGCTCTGTGACTGCCTGTTCCATTCAACACGGTAATATTCTCCCTAGGCACGAAATCAAGCTCCTCCAACAGCCAGGGTACCAGCTTGTGATTCGGTGTAGGCCGGGTCATGTCGCTGATCACGATACAGACCTTGTCCGTGACTTTCACCTTGTCGCGCAGCGGTGCGCTTTCAATCGGATGTCGCAGCGCGGTGAAAAAAGCCTCTTTTTCGTTGGACAATCCATGGACATGCATCGGTTCGATCACCTTGGCATGATCGGGAAGCTCAATCTCCAAACCATTTTTTCCGTATGCCAGTCTTACTTTCATTCCGATCTCATCCCTCATGTTTATTATTCTTCCCTACTATAATACCGTAATCGACAAGGGAAGCAAGACCGGTCCGGCTTTGCAATATCTTTACTTTTACATATCTTTGAAAGATAATAGGAATAATGTTTCTTTTCTTAATCATTCAATATAGACTGTTTCGAGGTGACACATGAGCGTTACCATCAAAGACATTGCCCGGGCCGCCGGCGTCAGTTTCTCGACTGTATCCAAAGCCTTGAACGACAGCCCGAGAGTAAAGCAATCGACAAAATCGAAGATTCTGAATATCGCCGAACAAATGGGCTATCATCCCAATCTGGTAGCGCGTCATCTTGTGTCAAAGAAAAGCAATACGATCGGAGTCGTATGGCCTAATGTGAACCGTGCGGCATGGTCCGATCTGATCACGATGATCAATTACAAGCTGCAAAAGCATGCTTATCACACGCTGGTATCGATCAATCCGATCAATTCCTCGATCCAGTTGTTCAGCCACCTGACGGTTGATGCGGTATTGGTATTTTGCTCAAGCACCGAGGAGAAGATCATTCCATCGACCAGAGTTCCGCAATTATTTTACGGCATTGCCAATATCCCCGACCACCCCGTGCTTAACATTGATCGGAAGCTATCGATGTTTCGGGCGGTTGACTACCTCCGTCAGCTTGGCCACGAATATATTTCTTATATTTGCCTTTATCCGGACAGAGATTTAAACCAATACGACAAGTACATGGGATTCGAAAATGCGATCCGGCAGTTTAAACTCCCGGATCACCCCAATATGACCGCATTCACCCATGATTTCAATTGGGAAGATGGCTATCGGGCGATGAATGCGATCCTCCATTCCGATTCGGCTGTCAAACCGACCGCGGTGATCGGCGGCAGCTACGAGCTTACCATCGGCATCGTCAGAGCGATTCGTCAGTTCGGCTTGAGAATTCCCGAGGATATTTCCGTAATCGGCTACGACAATATCCCGCAAATGGCGGCCTTGGACGTCCCGATTACCGCCGTCGGCGTCCCGATCGAAATCATTGCCGACAAAATTACCGAGTCCCTGTTGATACTGCTGGAAAATCCAAAAAACGTGTTTTCCTTCAAAATTGACGAAGTGCAAATCGAAGAACGGCAATCCACGGCAATCGCGCCAAAAACAAAAAAAATATGACAGTTTGCGGATTATCTGCCGACCGCCAAACAAAAAAGGCCCTCCTTTCGTCCGTTCGAAAAGAGAGCTTTTTTTTATCCTTTCAAGCCGGTAGTGGCAATACCCTCGACGAGATATTTTTGGAAAAACATAAAAATGAAGAACACCGGCAGAAGCGATAAAGTAGACATCGCCAGCAAAGGTCCCCAGGCCGTTACCGATGAGGGATCGGCAAACATCTGCAGGCCGCGGGCAACGGTAAATTTTCCGGGATCGGTCAAATAAATCAGGGGGCCCATGAAATCGTCCCATGTCCAGTAAAACGAGAAAATCGCTACCGTGGCCAAGGCCGGCCGCATCAGCGGGAGAATGATCCGCCAAAAAATGGCGAAGGTGCTCGCTCCGTCAATATAAGCGGCTTCATCGAGTTCGCGCGGCACGCCGCGCACAAATTGCACCATCAGAAAAATAAAGAAGGGAATGCCCCCGATAAATGAAGGAACGACAAGCGGCAGGAACGTATTCACCCATCCCAATTTGTGGAACAAGATGTATTGGGGAATCATCGTCACCTGCATCGGCAGCATGATCGTGATCAACAAACAAGCAAAAAGAAATCCCTTAAAAGGAAAATGCAATCTGCCGAAGCCAAAGGAAACCAGCGTAGAGGAAAAAATTGTGCCGATCACGACTAGAATGGTAACAATAAATGAATTTTTAAAGAAAAGACCAAATCCATAATCCCCGAAACCCTGCCAGCCTTGGACATAGTTGCTCCACATCCACTTGGAAGGAATCAGCGAAGCGGCTTTGCGGAAAATTTCATCCTCGGGCTTTAATGAGCTCATGATGTTCCATAAAATCGGATAAATCATCGAAAATCCGATCGCGATGACAATGATATGATAAAGCAGACTATTCCACTTTTTTTGCTTCATTCTACTTTCCTCCCTCCGATTCGTAATAAACCCAGAGAGATGACGATTTGAAGATCAAAGCCGTAAATACGCCAATAATCACCAGCAAAATCCAGGCCATTGCAGAAGCGTAACCCATATCAAAATGGGCAAACGCCCTTTGATAAAGATAGACGGCATAAAAGAGCGTGCTGTCGAGCGGTCCGCCCTGCGTAACCAAGAAACTTTGGGTAAAAGCTTTGAACCCGTCAACCATCTGCATGATCAAATTAAAGAAAATGACAGGCGAAAGCATCGGCAGCGTAATGCGGAAAAATTTTGTGAACGCGTTTGCTCCATCAACCGCGGCAGCTTCATACATTTCCGATGGAATTTGTTTGAGACCCGCCAGGAAAATCAGCATCGGCGATCCGAACTGCCACACGACAAGCAGGATCAGCGTCCACAGTGCATACGTCACGCTGGCAATCCAATTTGTGCCTTCAAAACCGAAATGCTGCAAAATATGGTTCACGGCCCCGTCCCCGCCGAAAAGCTGCCGCCACATTACAGCGACCGCCACACTGCCGCCGATAATGGAGGGCAAGTAATAAACCGTTCTATATAAGCCCACGCCTTTATGCTTACGGTTGAAAAGAACGGCCACAAAGAGCGCGAAGGCAAGCTTTAACGGCACTGAAAAGATGACGAATTTAAAGGTAACCGACAGAGCGGTCATATAACGGGGATCGCTCGTGAACATTTGGACATAATTTTGCAAACCGACCCAACGGGGGGCAGAAAGCAAATCGTAATTTGTAAAGGAAAAATAAAGAGAGGCCAGCATCGGGCCGATGATAAAGAACAAAAATCCGATCAACCATGGTGAAATAAAAGCAAAAGCGATCGCTGCTTCCTTTTTCTTTCTCCTTACGAATAGGGAGGAAGTCCGATTGTTTTCCAGAACGGCATTCTCTGATATTTCGGGCTTGACAACGTTCATCTGAAGTTCACCACCTGTGAGAGAATGCAAGCCATCTAAGCTTTTTAGATGGCTTGCGAACTGCCTGGTCTTGTTATTTTTTGTTTTTGGCCAAAATCTGGTTGGCTTCATTTATAAATTGATCGGCTGCTTTGTCCGGCGCAAGCTTGCCGTATCCCAAAGCGTCCATCGCGCGTTGGAAGGCATCTGCAACCGGACCTTCTCCAGGTGGACTCGGCGGAACGTCGCCCGAATATTTCATCGCAGTATTAATGAAATCAAACATCTTCTTGCCCGAATCGCTCAATGTCGGATAAAGATGATCGCGAACCTTTTGGGAAATCGGGATTCCCCGTTCCGCGGCAAGAATATCGTTGGCCTCCAAAGAGTTGGTGAAGAAATCGACAAACTTCACTGCGGCGTCCTTCTGTTTGGAATTTGCATAAACCGACAGGAATTGTCCAGGCTTGATGTAATAAGACTTATTGTCGCCTTCGTCCTTCACGATCGGAATCATCGTCATGGCCAACGGCCGGCCGGCGGCTTTTTCCAAGGCGACAATCTGGTTGCTCCAAAGCGGCTGATTCGGTGCCTTTTTGTGTACAATCGGCAGATTCTCGAGTTGATTCCGCACGCTGACCATGTCGGCGGCAGGCGTTAACACCTTATCCTTGTATAACTGATCCCACATCGTAAGAAAGTCCACCAGGTACTGCTTGTCAAATCCCAGTGCCGTGCCGTCTTTGTTGTAGAAAGGCTGCCCCCGTCCCCTCAAATAGTATTCGAGATAGTCCTTGTCCAGCATGCCTTGCACAGAAACGCCCTTGCCAAGTTTAGCTTTCAGCGTTTTGGCCTGCTGCACAAAATCATCCCAAGTGTATCCCGGCTGAGGCACATCCAAACCGGCCTGTTTGTACATTTGCGGATCCACAATCTCGGCCAGCGCATTCGCCCCGATATTGACCGCGTACAATTTGCCGTCCACATATCCGCCGCTGATATAAGCCTTGTCAACATCGCTCATGTTCAGCGCACCTGATTTTACGTAAGGGTTAAAATCAAGCAGCAGGTTTTTGCCCGAATACTCCTGCAGATACTTTTTATCCATTTGGATGATGTCGGGCAAATCGCCGCCGGCTGCTTGTGTCGCGCGTTTGTCCCAATAACCGTTCCAACCGCCGAATTCGGGCTTGATCGTGATGTTCGGGTTTTGCTGTTCAAACAGTTTAATCACTTTCAGCGTTCTGTCATGTCGATCCTGTGACCCCCACCATGAAAAGCGCAATTCGATTTTCTTCCCGCTGTCTCCTGATTTCTCCGCAGCCGGACTTGTGCTTGGGCTGGCGCTTGGAGAGCTGGCGCCTCCGCCGGAGCTTTTTGATGTCGTTTGGGCATTATTGGAGCTGCCGCATCCGAATAAAGTACCGGTGATCATGACCATGACTGCAATCAACGAAAAGATTCTACCGAGTTTCCCCATACTGATCCTCCTTGGTAAAAGGTTATGTTGATTTGGTTTTTAATTAACAGTTTTATATAACAACGTTTTTATTAAAAACCAAAAGAAGTGAACTAAAGGATTATTTAACAAAATAAACTAAGTATGCGCTTACAAAATATTAAACTACAAGTAATTTTCTTAATATTCTAAAATAACAACGTTTTCTTTTTTATTATATTGGTTGTTTAGTGGATTTGCAACAAAATAAAATCGTTTTTTCAAATTTTAAAAAAGCGACCCTTTCCAATTTGGCCGATCGCTTCCTTGCGCCTCATTTATCTGATTTTCGATAACCTGAGGCGGCTGTTATTCCTTTGCAAACCTCTCCATTTCCTGCAAAAAGGCAATTCCGTACTTTTCCATTTTCGTTTTCCCGACTCCTTTTACGGTCAGCATCTCGGCGCTTGAGCGGGGAATTTTGGCAGCCATTTCACGCAGCGTTGCATCATGAAAAATCGTGAACGGAGGGATTTTCTCCTGCTCGGCAAAGCTTCTGCGCAAAGCTCTCAATTTCTCGAACAGTACTTCATCATACCGGCTGTTTTCCGTCTGCTTCTCGCTATGCACCATAAATACCCGCTGCATCACCCGCTCACGCCCTTCTAGCACCGCCTTGGCGCGTTCAGTCAAGGAAAGCGTGGGAAATTTTCCGTCCGAAAGGCGCAAGTAGCCATCGGCGGCCAGAATGTTGAGCAAGTTGACGATATCCTTTTCCTTATAAGCTTTCATCACCCCGAAGGTAGGCAGCTGATCGAAGCGGAACTGTCTCACTTTTTGATCATTGGCGCCGCGCAGCACTTTGGCCGTCAGGGTAATGCCGAAACGCTGACGCATCCGCACGACACAAGAAAAAATTTGCTGCGCTTCCGTCGTGATATCCGAGATTTCGCGTTGATCCGTACAATTTCCGCATTTCCCGCACGCTTTTTCCTCTGTATCGCCAAAATAACGAATGATCGCACGCTGCAAGCAGTCCGTAGTATGACAATAGTCGGCCATATCGCGCAAATTCGTATACAGGATCTGCTTTCTGTTATCATCGGACTCCGACTGCTCGATCAGGAATTTCTGGACCTGGATATCCTGAGGCGCATATAGCAAAATGCATTCTCCCGGCTCGCCGTCGCGGCCTGCCCTGCCCGCTTCCTGATAATACGATTCTATGTTCTTCGGAAGATTGTAGTGAATCACGTAACGCACATTGGATTTGTCGATTCCCATGCCGAACGCATTGGTCGCCACCATCACCTTGATATCGTCATACAAGAAACGCTCTTGCGCCTGCGCCCGTTCTTCATCGCTTAATCCCGCATGGTACCGGCCGGCATTGATGCCTAGCTTGATCAAATAGCGGTGGCAGTCCTCTACTTCCTTGCGCGTTGAGGCGTAAATAATGCCCGCTTCCTTCTCTCTCGAGTGGATATACTGCTTGAGAAATTCCCTGCGGTCCTGCCCCTTTAGCACAAGAAAGGACAAATTCTCACGGGCGTAGCCCGTTGTGATTTTGAGCGGATTTTTCAAATTAAGCTGCTTGACGATGTCCTCCTTCACCTCATCGGTAGCCGTAGCTGTAAATGCGGCGACCACCGGGCGGGGGTTGATCCTCTCAAGCAGTTTATTTATCTGCAAATAGCTTGGTCTGAAATCATGTCCCCATTGTGAAACACAGTGGGCTTCATCGACGGCAACCAGCGGAACGCGCAGCGCTTGCAGCACCTGATTGAACCGCTGCGAATCCAGCCGTTCCGGCGCGATATAGATGACCTTGTAGGTGCCGTTTGCAATCTCCTGCAGCCTGCTGTCCAGCTCCCGGGCGGTAAGCGAGCTGTTGAGGAAGGCAGTCGCAACTCCGGCTTGGTTCAGGGCGTCGACTTGATCCTTCATCAAGGAAATCAGAGGAGAAATGACCAGCGAAACGCCTTCGAGCATCGCAGCCGGAAGCTGGTAGCAGATCGACTTTCCCGCCCCGGTCGGCATCACGCCGAGTACGTCGCGGGCATGCAAAATTCCGTCGATCAGCTCCTGCTGGCCCTTTTTAAAGGAATCATAGCCGAAATATTGCTTGAGATATAATGAAGCTTCTGAGATCATGCGGTTCCCCTCCTGTTATTCTTGTACTCTATTATAACGAAAAAAGAGAGGCGGCAGCGAAAATATATGCCCTCAGCGTGAAAATCCGGCGATCGCACTTGATTCGGCGAAAACCAAGCATCTTTTGATCCGACAGCCCAAGCAAATTTGATCCCACGGCCAAAGCAACCTTAATCCGTTTGAACCTTCCAAAACATATGAAAAAGCCTCTACCCGAGGCCTCCCATAAAGGAAAGGCACTGTGTAGAGGTTGTTTTAACGCCAATAAAGAGTTTAATGGGGCTAAAGCTGTGCCTAACTTTATCCTTCGCCGTATGCCGACTGCTAAAGAGAGGTGGCGACAATACCTGCAAAAAATGCAGGTAAATCGGCCTGCAATGTGGATTCCTTCGGCCATTCCTGCAAATCTGCAGGTATTTATTCAACAAGTCGCCGTTTGGCAGAGGATCGGTTGATTTTCCTGCAGATTTGCAGGAATACCCCGATCATCCAACTAAATGCCTCATTTTCCTGCAGAATTGCAGGAATTTACACGGGAGCCCGGCACAGGTAAGTAAATAGGCGGAACAGCCGCAGGCAACTCGTGCAGCGTTCTGCAAGCAAATTGTAAGATCAAGGAGAAGCGCCGGATCATGAAATCGTCCCCGCAATCCAGGGCGAAGCCGTCTCCATGATCCGGGCAATTTTAGCTCTGTTTTCGCTTGTCAATTGAAGCTTGCCGAAGGTCTGATCACGTAATACGGCTGGTTGGAAAGCGTCGCCTCCAGCCTGGGAAAAAACCAAGCCTGCCCGCCGCGCTTGATTTCGAAAAAGTAGAGCAGCGGATACGGGGAATCGGTATAAGAAGCCGGAATGACTGCGGCATACTGCCACTGCCCCCCTTCCCTGGCTAATTCCTCCGTCTGGTAAGGCTCCAGCTGATTCAGATGACGATAATGAATGCGGACCTGCAGTGCACTGTCCGCCTCCACGGTCAGCCGCAGCATGAGCGCTTCCCCTTGCTTGTAGCCTTCGGGCGCGCTGTGCCGGTATGCAGGCGGATCGTCGACCTGTAAAAGATCGGAAACGGCAACCGTCGCCGCCCCCTCGCCGCCGGACGATCGCTTGTTTTCATACAGCCGCTCCATTTCCGTCAGATCCTCCGCGATCGCCTGAATCCGATCGTTCCAATGCCCCCTCATGTAAGGCACGTAACCGAACGTGATATCCTCGCGATAAACCTTTTCAGCAATCGCCGCAGTCTGCTCCCACGCCTTTTTGGCGGCGCGATAATGCGTCACGGCCTCGCCAAGCTGCCGCAGGTCATCCAGCCGCTCAAACAGCGCATGGTGAAAAGCCGCACGGAGCTTATTGGCAAAAAAACGCCCAAGTCCAATTTGCATGGAAACATCCACCGCCAAACGGCGAAAAGAGGGCGATTCCCGATCCTCTGCCAAAGTGGCTGCCTCGGCAAGATGGGTCTCCGCCTCATTCGCCAAGCGAAGCAGTCGGTCGCATACCTCGAGCGGGGATACCTTGCCGCTTCTCCGTTCGTTCAACAAGTCCTGGACAAACTCATCGACCGCGTAAAAGAGCGCCGGATCGAGCGGACTTACCGCGGAAAACGTATGGGGAGGCCTCGAGTCGAAATCGTAAATGCCGGGCTGCGATTGATCCACGATCGGCATGTTCGCATACATTTCCGGCCAATACACATTGTTGGCCGCAGACGGCGAATGCGCGGTCGTCACGAGCGGAAGGATGCGGCTGGCATGGGCCAACGCCTGCCCGCAGGCTTCTGCCGCGCCGCCGAATTCATGCCGCAAATACCGCTCCCGGCTTTCCCTCCCGGCATCCGGATCGTACAGCAATCTTCCCCACAGCCGATAGCTGTAAAGATATTTCTTCCACTCTTCCCCTTTCAAGCGCAGTTCAGCATCCTTGTAGGGATCGCGTCCGCCTGCCTTTCCCGAGCCCTTGCGGCCTTTGAACGACAGCGGCTCACACAGCTCGATTCCGGCACTGCCGCTCAAAGTGCCGAAGCGGCCGTAACCCGCGGCCATCTCGGGATCGCCCCAGAGCAGCACGCGCTGTGTCCCCGGCCAAAGCCGGAACATCACGTCGTACCTGCGGTCTTCCCTCAGAAAATCTCCGTAGCCGTATCGGGTAAACCGCCGCGTGGTGGCCGTAACCTTCATCAGTTCAGGCCTCTCGGCAGATGCAGCGGGCATTTCCGTCTGGCGGATTGCCGCCTGATGATAAGGCAGCCCCATATGCTCCGCCCAATACTTGGGGGAAACGGTGACAGGCAGGTTGGTCGCCACTGCCGCCTCCAGCAGCGGGAAATCAAGTCCCTTGGCATGCAGATCGATTTCCACCTTGCGGCCCGCACGCGCTATTCCGGTAAAAATTTCCCGCCAGAAATCATCCGCAGGCTCGGGAATTCCCGATTCGTAATGGGAACGCAGCGTAATGCCGCCAATGTCCGGACAGGAGCGGACCAGCAGTTCGACGGCGTCGCGGCAGTAGGCGGCATGATTGCCGGGATGGATGCCTTCTATCCAGTAGTTGGCGTTCGGGCTTTCACTGGGATCATAAGCGTGCGTCCAAAGCCCCAGCTGGAAGTGAATACCGCGAAGCTTGGCTTCTCTGCTGATGAAGCGCAGCATATCCAGGTTTTTCCCGGCTTCCCCTTCAGGCAGGCCTTTCGCCTTCACTTCATAGCCGGGAACCGACAGCAGAAACGGATAGGCAAAGCAAAAATAGTTATCCTTGACACCGGGATCGTGCCCGTAATCGTACCCCATCCCCAACGCCAGCTGCAGCCTGTTGAATCGGTTCGTGGCCAATTCCGTCAAGTATTCGAACCAAAATTCGCGGTCATAAAACCAAGGTTTATCCTCAACCTCGCTGACAAAAAGCCGATTGACGCTTCTTGTTCGAGCCGCCGGCTTCTCCTCGGCCGGCGGCATGGCTGCCAGCTCGGCGAACGGATCGCGCACGTATTTCACGCGGTCGGCAATTTCCAGGATCGCATAAAGGAAACCTCGCACGTCCGCAGCGGTCAGCAGCAGGATGCTCCGTCCGCCGCCGGAAGTTGCTGCCATGCAGAACGCTTCTGGCGAGGATGGCATAGCCAGCGAATGGGCCTGCAGAATTTCCCGAGTGAAACGGGAATTCGCAGGGGAGATCAGAACATGCAGGTCCGCCTCGAATTCATTCGCCAACAAGCCCTTGGATTCAAGCTGTTCGCTCAAATGATCGACCGCCCATTGAATCGAAGGGTCATGAGCCACATAGCTGTCCTCCCGGTCATATACAACCGCAATCCTTTTGTTGTCCATCATTTTCGCCTCCTCAGCGATTGTCAATTTTCAATTGCCTGCAGATAGCCTCCCGAACCGGGATGCAAAAAACCGCCCACAGCGGCAAAGCGGACGGTAGAACATTGGATCGACATTTCATCAGAGCCTGCGCGCAGGCTCTGCCGACGCGACTTGGGAACCTGCGTGCTTGACCTCCACGCAGCGGGCAGGACTCGGAAACAGCTTGTCGGGATTGCACAGCCGGTGCGGATTGAATACGTCGCGGATGGCCACTTGGGCACGAATCTCGTCATCGTTGAAAATAAATCGCATGTCCTCCTTCTTCTCGATTCCCACGCCATGCTCGCCGGTGATCGATCCGCCAACATCGGCGCAAACCTTGAGAATTTCCGAGCCGGCTTTCACCGCTCGTTCCGTCTCACCTGCCATACGCGAATCAAAAAGAATCAGCGGATGAAGATTGCCGTCGCCCGCATGAAAGACGTTGGCGATCCGCAGCTTGTATTTTTCACCGACCTCCCCGACCTTGGCAAGCACGAGCGGCAGTGTGCTGCGCGGAATCACGCCGTCCTGCACGAGATAATCCGGGGAGATCGTGCCCACCGCGCCGAAGGCGGTTTTGCGGTTGGCCCACCATATCGCCCTTTCTTCGGCGGATTGAGCTTGGCGCACTTCACGCACGCTGCGGTCCCTGCAAATTTGCAGAATTTGTTCGATCCGTTCCTGCAGGCCCGATTCGATCCCGTCTATTTCAATAATCAGCACGGCTCCGAGATCATGCGGATATCCGACTGGATAATTGCCCGATTCGACCGCTTCGATCGCCACCCGGTCCATCATTTCCAGTGCTGCGGGAATCATTCCCGCGGAAATGATGTCCGATACGGTCCGGCTTGCATCGTCGACTTGGTCGAACAGCGCCAGCACGGTTTTGACTGCCTGCGGCTTTCTGAGGATGCGCACGGTAATTTCCGAGACGATTCCCAAGGTGCCTTCCGAGCCGATCACCAGCCCCAGCAGGTCATAGCCGGGCCCATCCGGCGTACCGCCGAGTTTGACGATTTCGCCGTCGGGCATGACCATTTGCAGCGCCAGCACGTGATTGGTGGTTACGCCGTATTTCAGGCAGTGCGCACCCCCGGCGTTTTCGCCTACGTTGCCGCCAAGCGTACAGGCGGTTTGGCTGGAAGGATCGGGTGCGTAATAGTAGCCTTTGGCGGCGATCGAATTGGACAGCTTGAGATTAACATAACCGGGCTGCACAACGGCGCGGCGATTCGGGTAGTCTACACTCAGCAGCTTGTTCATCCGCACTAAACTGATCACCACTTCGCCGTTAAGCGCCGTAGCCCCGCCGCTCAGTCCTGTTCCTGCACCCCGAGGCAAAAAGGGGATGCGCCGGGCATGCAAATACTTGACGATCTGCGATACTTCTTCGGTAGTGCGGGGAAACAGAACAGCGGCGGGCGTGCCTTTTTGCACCGTATAGCCGTCGCAGTCGTAAGCCAGCAGTTCTTCTTCGCGATGAAGCAGCGCCTCCGGACCGACGATTTCCGACATCCGTTCAACCAAATGCTCGCGCTGCGCTTTATCCATTGGAAACACCCCCCGATGCCGGTTGCCCTGCGTTTTGCCGGTCTTCCTCCGCATAGGCCCAATCGAGCAGCTGGACCGTATGCACGATGCGCTCCTGGCGATTATGCCTGACCACGCCGACACCGAACTGCATGATGCAGCCCGGATTGCCCATCGCCACCGCATCGCATCCGGCGGGAATGTCGGCCATCTTGCGGTCCAAGAGCGCTCCCGCCATTTCCGGGTGGGTCAGGTTGTAAATCCCCGCGCTGCCGCAGCAGCGGTCGGAATCGGGCAAGTCAACGAGCTTCAGGCCCGGAATCGATTGCAGGATTTCACGCGGCTGCCTGAGGATTCCTTGGGCATGAGCCAGATGGCAGGCATCGTGATAAGTCACATTCAGATCCAGCGGGGACTTCGGCGGAATCAAACCCAGTTCGATCAAAAATTCGGAAATATCCTTGACCTTGCTTGTAAACGCTTTCGATTTATCCGCATATGCGGGATCGCCGTGCAGCAGCTCGTCATATTCCTTGAGCGCCGAGCCGCAGCCCGCGGCATTGATGATGACGGCATCGATTCCCTGCGACAAAAAAGCGTCCAGATTGTGTCTGGCCAGCGCTTTCGCCTTGTCGCGGTCACCTGCATGCAAGTGCAGGGCACCACAGCATTGCTGCGCTTGCGGGATCCATACGTCGCAGCCGTTGCGCTGCAGGACGCGAACTGTCGCCTCATTCATTTCGCTGTACATCACGTCCATGACACAGCCGGTCACCATCGCAACGCGCGCCCGCCTGCTGCCGATCGCCGGCAGCAGCTGGTCGCGCCCATTCCAGACAGATTTGCGAGACATGCGCGGCAGTGCGAGTTCCAGCTCCTGCAGATGGGGCGGCAGCACCTTCATCAGCTTCAATTTGCGGAAAGCCGTTTGAACGCCTGATTTTTGATACCATCTCAGAGCCGTCCCCAACCGGTGCATCCGCTTCGGATAAGGAAACAGCCAGTGCAGGAAAAGCTTGTGCATCAGCCTCGCCGTTCCTTTGGGAGGGTCGGATTTGTACAGCTGCCCGCGCGTCTCTTCGATCAGGGAACCGACCTGCACATTGGAAGGGCAAGCCGTCTCGCAGGCCCGGCAATCCAAGCAAGTGGAAATCGGATGTTGAAACAGCTCGTTCAGCGAAATTCTGCCTTCTGCCGCAGACTTGATCAAATATACGCGTCCCCGCGGCGAATGCGGCTCGAGTGCGGTTTCCTGATAAGTCGGGCACGCCTCCAAACACATGCCGCAGTGAACACATTGGGAAAATTTATCCGAGTCCGGAGGATCCTCCCACCTGAAAGAATACGTCTCTGATGCTGCCTTAACTTCTGTTGCCGCTTTAGACATTTAAATCCCTCCTACAAAACGCCCCGGGTTCAAGATGTCATATGGATCGGCGGCCCGTTTGACGCCTTTCATGATCGTCTGCTCGAATGCCCCTTCTCCCCAAACCGAAATCGCGCCTTTGATGCGCTTTGGCGCAAAATCGACGACGCTTCGACCGTCAAGTCCCGAGAGCAGCTGTTGAACGCGCTTGATCCAGGCTGTCACCTGCTCCAGCTGTTCCCATTCCGTATCGACAACTGCCCTGCTGATGCCCGTCAACGCCCCGCCGCTGCAGAGCAGCGGAATGCTTGCCTGATCCGCATAGGCTTCCGCCTGTTCAAGAATCTGCGGCACATCGGTGAAGAGCGACATCATTTTGAGCGAGACGACAAGCCTTTCTTCCGGTTGGATGGAAGAATCCGGGATCAGCTCGAGCATGCCGCGATAATAGGCTGTCGTCTGCTCGCTGCCGACGAGTTCCTGAAGAACGCTCAATCCCGCATCCGTACAGTGCTGCTTTACTGCATCAAGCTGACCCTGCACCGCCGACTCCACATCCTCGAAGGCCAGCACCCACACCGGCGTCTCCGATATCAAGCCCAGGCGGGCCGCCCAGCGGGGACTGAGCAGATCGAATGCGGCCAGCTCCAACTGGGACTCCAGAATCCGCTGTTGAAACAACCTCAATTTTTCACCCGTTCCTCCAGTAAGGACCAGAGCCGCGGAGAAAGGGGGAAGCGGACGGACTTTGAACGTCAGCTCGCTCAGCACGCCCAGCGTTCCCATGGAACCGACAAGCAATTTATTCATGTCGTAACCGGCCACATTCTTCACTACTTTCGCCCCGGTGCGAATCAATTTTCCATCCGCATAAACCAGACGCGAGGCGATCAGGTAGTCTCTTGCTGAACCGTACAACGCCCTTCTCGATCCGGAAACATTGGCGGCGACGAGCCCGCCCACAGTCGCACGGTCATCCCCAGGCGACTCCAGCGGCAAAAATTGACCCGCCTCGGCCAGCTTGGCCTGCAGCTGACGCAGCGTTGTTCCGGCAAGCATGCTGACGGTCAAGTCCTCCGCCGAATGCCGGATCACGCCGGAATGACGCTGCAGCGACAAGATGAGATCCGCTCGTGCAGGCACGTTTCCGCAAGCGTCCTTGGTCGCGCCTCCCTGCGGCACGACCGCCGCCCGCTGATCCCAGGCCCAGCGCATAATCTCCTGAATCTGCGCTTCACTTTCGGGGTATACGGCAACCGGCGCATGCAAGCTGTATTCCGGACTGTCCGCGGCACGATCATCCACAAGGATTTGATCATCGGACAGAAATCTTGCGAGCTGCGCTTTCATTCGTCCCGCTTCCAATCGGACGGATGGCGTTTCCAAGGCTGTCACCCTCTTTTACCTAGAATATGACCGTATTTATCAATCCAGATAAGCGTAGCTGGGAACCGTCAAGAAGTCCTCATACGTTTCACTGAGGGAGAACTTGATGAACAGCTCGCTCGCCAGCCCGAATTTCCCTTGTCGATAAACCTCTTCCCCAATCGAATGGCTGATTTTGTCAAGCTCCTCTGCCAACAAGGTCTTGACCAGCTCCGCGGTCACTTTGCGTCCGTCATCGAGAACGCCTTTCGGATGGTGAATCCACTGCCATACCTGAGTACGGGAAATCTCCGCCGTGGCTGCGTCTTCCATCAGATTGAAGATCGGCACCGCGCCGGACCCCCGCAGCCAGGCTTCCATATACTGGACGCCGACACTGATGTTGTTTCTCAAGCCCTGTTCCGTGATCGTGCCTTCCGGTACGGCCAGCAGGTCTCCCTCCGACACCTCGACATCGTCTCTTTGCTTGTGCACCTGGTTCGGTGTCTTCATGATCTCGTCGAAAACCTCCATCGCCACCGGCACGAGCCCCGGATGCGCGACCCAGGTTCCGTCGTGGCCGTCTGACGCTTCCCGCATTTTGTCCGCCTTGACTTTCAGCATCGCTTCCTCGTTGGCTGCCGGATCGTTCTTGACGGGAATCTGCGCGGCCATTCCGCCCATGGCAAATGCCCCCCGTTTATGGCAGGTTTTGATCGTCAACAAGGAATAATTGCGCATGAAAGGCACCGTCATCGTTACCTGCGAACGATCGGGAAGAATAACCTCCGGTTGGTTGCGCAGCTTTTTGACATAGCTGAAAATGTAATCCCAACGTCCGCAGTTCAGTGCGACAATATGGTCCCTTAATTCATAAAGAATTTCATCCAATTCAAAAGCGGCGAGAATCGTTTCGATCAGCACGGTGACTTTGATCGTGCCCTGGGGAATGCCCAGTGCGGATTGAGCTTCGACGAAAATGTCGTTCCACAGCCGGGCTTCGAGATGGCTTTCCAGCTTGGGAAGATAGTAATAAGGACCGGACCCGTTATTTAAGAGCGTATGCACGTTATGATAAAAATACAGCGCAAAATCGAAAATCCCCGCGGATACCGGCTGTCCGTCGATGCGGACGTGCTTTTCCTCGAGATGCCAGCCGCGCGGCCGCACGATCAGGGTGGCGATCTTCTCGTTCAGCGAATACTGCTTCCCCTGAGGACTTGTGAAGTCGATGGTGCGGTTGATTGCGTCGCGCATATTGATTTGGCCTTCTATGGTATTCTCCCATGTAGGAGAATTGGCGTCCTCAAAATCGGCCATGAATACTTTGGCCCCGGAATTCAAAGCGTTGATCACCATTTTGCGGTCGCCGCTCGGCCCGGTAATTTCCACTCTGCGATCCTGAAGATCCTCCGGAATCGGACCTGCTTTCCAATCTCCTTGGCGGATCGCTGCGGTTTCCGGCAAAAAATGCGGCAGCTTGCCGGCATTGATTTCCTCCTGCTTCTTCACCCGATTTTGCAGAATTGCCGCGCGTCCGGGAGCGAATTTTCTTTGCAGCCTAGCGACAAACTCCATTGCTTGCGGCGTCAGGATTTGCTCGTATTGCGGCGTCATGGCGCCCAGAATTTCCACTCCGGCAGGGTAGGTTTGGGTATTCATCGAATTGCCTCCTTATTATGAATGAACTATTTTATCCTTGATCTTTGACCACGCGATTGCGCAGCACACCGATTTCATCAATCCTGCACTCGATCACATCGCCGCTCTGTACCATTCCCGCTCCTGCGGGCGTTCCCGTCAAAATGACGTCGCCCGGAAGCAAGGTCATAAACCCGCTGATATAGGCAATCATCCGATCTATCGGCATGATCATCAAATCCAATTTGCCGTCCTGTACGGCTTCGCCGTTGACCGAAGCTTTTACGCGAATGCTTTCACGGTCCAGCTCCGTTTCGATAACCGGTCCAAGCGGACAGAACGTATCGAACGCTTTGCCGATTGTCCAGTGGCCGTTGGGGTGAAAATATTGCGGTGCGGCAACGTCGTTGGCGACCGTATACCCGAAAATGCATGCATCAGCTTGCTCCGGCGCGATGTGCCGCGCCTCCCTGCCGATCACCACGGCAAGCTCGGATTCGAATTTGATTTCCTCCAGTCCCAGCGGCATCTTGATCGGCTCTTCCGGCCCGGCCAGCGCTGACAACGGCTTGTAAAAGAAAATCGGAAGCTCGGGAACCGGCGGCTTCGCTTCGCCTTCGGCCACGTAGTTTTGCCCGATGCCGATAATGTTCCGCGGCTGCAGCGGGGCTTTCAAGGACACTTCGTTCATCGCAAAGGACTTGCCGGTATACTGCCAATGCCCGAAAATATTCCCCTCTATTTCTTTAATTTGCCCATCGGCTGCTGTTCCGCTATGTATAATCGGATCGCTGCCAACGGAAAATCGGACAAACTTCACTGATGTGCACCTCGCTTTTTATTTTTCGACATTTTGTTCGATATTTTGAACATCGTTTATAATACCGTCCTTATATTTTGCCCAACAATAAATCACTTGTCAATCCTTATGGAACGGTTGGCGGGAGCCGGCGCAGAAACATCAGCTCCATTCAACGCTTCTTCAACATCTGCTAATGTTGGTTTTATCTCCCGATTTCAGCCGCTCAAGGACAAAGATTTGGCCAAGGCGCCGATGCGCCGGGTCGCCTCCGCTTTCTTGTCCTCCCAATGGTGCAGCGGCATCGAACAGCTGACGGCGGCAATCATTTCTCCATTGGGCTGATAGACCGGAGCGGCCACGCAGCAAAATCCCATGACGCCTTCTTGAATATCCGTGGCATAGCCCTGCTGGCGGATTTGGCGGATTTCCCGCAGCAGCTCATTTCTGCTGGCAATCGTATGCTCCGTTATTTTGGGCAGCTCCTCTGCGGGCAGAAGCCGCTCCAGCTGCTCGGCTGTCAGCACCGAGAGCAGCACCTTTCCCAGTCCGGTGGCATGCGCGGGAAATTTTACCCCGGCCCTTGAAACCATCTGCACGTGCGAGGGATACTCCGCCTTGTCCAGATACAAGATGTCCCTGCCTTCCAATTTGGCGAGCTGGATCGATTCCTTAAGTTCCAGCATCGCCGCCTGCGATTTCAGGCGGAATTCACTGATCAAGTCGTACTGCTGAAAATAAGCGCTTCCCAAAATCCCCAAGCGGTGGCCCAATGAAAAGGTATCGTCCTTGTTGCGAAACACCCACTGCAATTGCTCCATCGCCTGCAGCAGGGAAAACAGCGTGCTTTTGCTGATACTCAGCTTTTTGCTTAGCGCCGACAAAGTGAGCTTCGCCGGCTCGGCGGAAATCGCCTGCAGCACGGTATCGGCTCTTTCCAATGCGGGGACGCGGTATTTAGATTCCAATAGATGTCACTCCATTTTGTGTTCGATATTATGAACTATGTTTTGTAACATCCTATCACGCTTCCCTTTGTTCGTCAATTTGCTTCTCACCCGTACTTTCCGCCGGTTTGCAACATACGCTATTAAAAACGGTTTTTTACAAAATCAGCGAATTTGGGACAAAGAGGAGGGTGTAACCGATGCCGGATTACTCATTTATCGTCTCCCGTGAAGATTGGTCGCTGCACCGCAAAGGGTATCAGGACCAAAGCCGCCATCAGGAAAAAGTCAAGGAAGCGATCAAGAACAATTTGCCCGATCTGATTGCCGACGAAAGCATCATCCTCTCGGACGGCAAGCAGATCATCAAGGTGCCGATCCGCAGTCTGGACGAATATCGTTTTCGCTACAATTTAAATAAAGGCAAATATGTCGGCCAAGGGGACGGCGACTCGCAGGTCGGAGACGTTCTGGGCAGCGATCCCGCACCCGCATCAAGCGGCAAAGGGGAAGGCGCCGGCGATCAGCCGGGGCAGGACTATCTGGAATCTGAAGTCAGCATGGAGGAATTGGAGCAGATGGTGTTCGAAGACCTCGAGCTGCCCCATCTGCAGAACAAACCGAAGCAGGAACTGCAAAAAACCGATATCCGCTTCAACGACGTGCGCAAAAAAGGGATGATGGGCAACATTGACAAGAAGCGCACGATATTGGAAAACATCAAGCGCAACGCCACCGCAGGCGATGCCAAAATCGGCGGCATCAGCCCCGACGATCTGCGCTTCAAAACGTGGGAGGATATCATCCTGCCCCATTCCAACGCGGTCATTATAGCCATGATGGACACCTCGGGCTCGATGGGCAATTTCGAAAAGTACATCGCCCGCAGCTTCTTTTTCTGGATGACCCGCTTCCTGCGGCAAAAGTACGAGAAGGTGGAAATTGTCTTCATCGCCCACCATACCGAAGCCAAGGAGGTCAGCGAGGACGATTTTTTCCATAAGGGAGAAAGCGGCGGAACCATCTGTTCCTCGGCCTATCAAAAAGCGTTGGATATCATCGACGAGCGCTATTCACCGGAGATGTACAATATTTTTCCCTTCCACTTTTCGGATGGCGACAATCTGACTTCCGACAACGAAAGATGCGTCAATTTGATTCAACAGCTGCTCGACCGCTGCAATATGTTCGGGTATGGAGAAGTCAATCAATACAACCGCAGCAGCACGCTCATGTCCGTTTATAAGCAGCTGAAGCGTCCACGCTTTCAAACCTGCCTGATTCGCGAAAAAAAAGAGGTCTATGACGCATTGCGAACATTTTTCGGGAAAAAGGAGGCGGCCGCACAGCATGAATGATGACGAAAGCAAGCAATTGGAACGTTCGATCGATGAAATCATGGAAATTGCCGAAGGCTTCGGGCTTGACTTTTATCCGATGCGGTTCGAGGTGTGCCCGGCGGAGATCATTTATACGATCGGCGCATACGGCATGCCCACCCGCTTCAGCCATTGGAGCTTCGGCAAGGCCTTCCATAAAATGAAAATGCAGTACGATTTGGGCTTGAGCAAAATTTACGAGCTGGTGATCAACTCCAATCCTTGCTATGCCTTTCTGCTGGAAGGCAACTCGCTGATTCAGAACAAGCTGATTGCGGCGCACGTTATCGCCCACTGCGATTTTTTCAAAAACAATGCGCGCTTTGCCAACACGAACCGCGACATGGTGGAAAGCATGTCGGCTTCCGCCGAACGCATACGCCATTATGAGCAGCATTATGGTGTGAAAAGGGTGGAAACGTTCATCGACGCCGTGCTGGCGATCCAGGAGCATGTCGATCCGAGCCTGGTAAAGCCCTTTGTCCAGCATGCGTATCAGCTGGAACAGGAAAAGAAGCGGCCGCATGAGCACAAAGCGCTTCCGCCGAAAGAAGGCGAATATGACGATTTGTGGAAGCTGGAGGAGAAATCCGAGCCCGAAAGCAGCGAAACCGTCACGTTTCCGCAATCTCCGCAGAAGGATTTAATGTGGTTTATCGGCGAATACGCGCCGAAGCTGGAGGACTGGCAGCGCGACATTCTCACCGTGCTGCGCGAGGAAATGCTCTATTTCTGGCCGCAGATGGAAACCAAGATCATGAACGAAGGCTGGGCTTCCTACTGGCACAGCCGCATCCTGCGCGAGCTGGACCTGACCTCCGAGGAAACGATCGAATACGCCAAGCTGAATGCCTCCGTCGTACAGCCGTCCCGGCATTCGCTCAATCCGTATTATCTCGGCCTGAAAATTTTCGAGGATATCGAGAAAAGATGGGATCATCCGACGGAGGAGATGCGGGCCAAAGGGGCCAAAGACGGAAAAGGCAGGGAGAAAATTTTCGAGGTCAGGGAATTCGATTTGGATACTTCCTTTGTCCGCAATTATATGACCAAGCAGCTGGTCGAGGACCTGGACCTCTATGTATTTCAAAAGCAGGGGTTCGATTGGAAGGTCACCGATAAAAATTGGGAATCGGTCAGAGAGCAGCTGATCGCTTCCCGCGTCAACAGCGGGTTTCCCTACATTCTCGTAAAAGACGGCGATTTCAGCGGCAGGGGAGAGCTTTACCTGACGCACGCCTATGAAGGGCAGGAGCTTGACGTGAAGTATGTGGAAAGAACACTGCCTTACGTGGTGGAATTATGGGGCAAAACGGTTCATCTGGAAACCGTAATCGAGGACAAGAGCGTGCTGTTCAGCTGCGACGGCAAGCAGTGCAAGCGCAAGTTCCTTTCTGCTTAGGGCGTAAATTATCGATTATGCAAAAAATAAAGGGTTGAACAGATGGTGATTCTGTTCAACCCTTTTTCATCCATTGGCCGGCAAGTTAATGGTAAACGTGGCTCCTTCACCTTCAACGCTCTCAATCAATATCGTGCCGTTGTGATTTTTGATAATGCTAAAGCATATCAACAGGCCCAATCCGGTTCCATCCTCTTTTGTCGTAAAAAAAGGGGCCCCGATTTTATTTCAGGTTTTCTTGTGAAATCCCCGGCCCTTCATCGGCTACGGAAATGATGACGCAATCGTTCGATCTTCTTGCACTCCATGGTTGCAGCGCCTTAGCCTTCGCTCGCAGCCTGCCGCCGCTCAGCTTCACCGGCGGCTTCCTTGACGCGGTTGGATGTGCGCAGCGGGATCTCCTTTAAGAAGAAGGTCAACAGAAAAGCGGCAAAAACCGTGGCCGCCCCCACGAAGAAAACGCCCGTCAGCGCAAAGCTAAGCGCTTCGCGCAGCACCGCTTCCAGCTTGTCGAAGAGGCCGGACAGCTGCGCCGGCAGCGATGCCTTGATCTGGGCCAGCTTAACCGGATCCATCAGCACCTTCGGATTTTGCAAAGCCGCCAATTTCTTCGCCGCATCGGGCTGCAGCTTGGCAAGATCCATTCCTGAAGACAGTGTCAGCTGGCTGATTTGGTGAACCATCCGATGGGTCATGATCGTGCCCATGATCGCCACCCCTACGGTTCCGCCGATTTGCCTGAACAATTGTGCGGAGGCTGTGGCCACACCGAGCAGCTTTTGATCGACCGCGTTCTGGATCGTCAGCGTGAAGACAGGGAAGGCAAAGCCCAGACCCAGTCCGGTAATGATCATGTTGATCACGGCGGTCTCATTGCTTGAGGAAGTGCTCATATACGACATGGAGAACATGCCGGCAGTCATTACAAACAGACCGGCAATGGCCAAAAATTTATATTTTCCTGTGCGTGAAATGATCTGCCCGCATATCGCGCTGCCAATAACCAGGCTCAGCGTCATCGGCATCGTCACGAATCCCGAGACGGTCGCCGATGTGCCGATCACGCCCTGCACGAAGAAAGGCATGTACATGATCGTACCGAACATGCCCGTGCCGATGATGAATCCGGCCATGTTGGACACGGTGAAGATACTGTATTTAAACAATTGCAGCGGCAGCACAGGGCTTTTCGCCTTCCGCTCGGCCGCTATAAACAGCAGCAGCGAAACGATGGAAGCGCCGAACAAAGCAATGATCGTCAAGGAATCCCAGGCGAATTTGCCGCCTGCCCAAGAGAAAGCCAAAAGCAGCGGGGAAATCGTCAGCGTGAGAAACAAGGAGCCCCAATAATCAACGGCTTCCCCTTCTTTCCTGACAACCGAAGGAAACATCATCCAGATGAGAATCAAGGCGATCACTCCAAAGGGAAGAAACACCCAGAAC
>CAZESH010000009.1:0-32753 GCA_964514665.1 uncultured Caryophanales bacterium | reverse complement strand
GCCTTGCTCCGGCAGCTGCATATCCATCACTTGATTCGAATCATGTCCAATTAATGCAAGAAGCTCCTTTTCATCCACAAAAATCGGCGTGCTGGCAACCTTTTTACCATAAACGACTGCGGGGATCTTGCCTTCATCGCGAAGCTTGTGGAGTTCCGATTTGGCTCCTGTCACCCTTGATTGAGCTTTTATCATAATAAAAAACCTCCCTTTCTCGGCTAAAAATTAATTTGCCCGATTGGAGAGATTTCAAACCATTGGCGGATCAATCGAAAAGCTTGCTCACAGACAGCTCCTCATGCACTCTGATAATCGCTTCGCCGATTAGCGGAGCAACCGAGAGCACTTTGATTTTAGACAGCAGCTGCGGATCAGAGATCGGAATCGTATTGGTCACGACGATTTCCTTGATCGGCGCCCGGTTCAGCCGTTCCATGGCAGGTCCTGATAATACGGGATGCGTGCAGCAGGCATAAATTTCCACGGCGCCTTCTTTAAGCAGCGCATCGGCAGCCAACTCAATCGTGCCCGCCGTATCGATCATATCGTCGATGATAATCGCCGTTTTGCCTTCAATCTCGCCAATAATGTTCATCACTTCACTGACATTCGGTTTCGGCCGTCTTTTATCTATAATAGCCAACGGGCTGGCCAAGTAATCGGCAAGTTTTCTTGCCCTTACGACGCCGCCGTGGTCCGGAGAGACAACAACAACATCCTTGAGGTTCTTCTTGTGAAAATACTGTCCCAAAATCGGAACGCCGATTAAATGATCGACGGGAATATCGAAAAAACCTTGAATCTGCGTGGCATGCAGATCCATGGCAATCACTCTGTCCGCGCCTGCAGTCTCGATCAGGTTGGCCACAAGCTTGGCGGTAATCGGATCCCGCGACCTGGCTTTGCGATCTTGTCTGGCGTAGCCGTAGTACGGCATCACCACGTTGATCGTCTTTGCCGAGGCGCGTTTGAGCGCATCCACCATCACAAGCAGCTCCATCAAATGATCGTTTACCGGATTGCAGGTCGATTGGATCACATATACATCGCAGCCCCGGACACTGTCATTCAGGCAAATTTGAATTTCCCCGTCGCTGAAACGGGTTACCTCGGCATCGGCCAGCTTAGTGCCGATACTCTTGGCAATCTCCTCCGAAAGCTGGCGGTTGGAATTGCAGGTCAATACTTTCAACTTTGGATCAAGATAAGCAGCTCCCATATCCGATCTACGTCCTATTCTTTTGTTGAATTTTGCACCAATTTCCGGGACTTCATCTTCGCCCGGATTTTATCCGCATACTGCGGCTTGTTCGTTTGCCTCTCCCGAGCGATCGCAAGCGCGTTCTCCTCGACATCCCGGGTAATGGTCGAGCCTGCAACTACGTAGGCTCCTTTGCCGATATGCACAGGTGCGATCAGGTTGACATTGCTGCCTACAAAAGCGCCATCCTCAACCTCCGTCAAGCTTTTATTGAACCCGTCATAGTTAACCGTAATGGAGCCGCAGCCCATATTGACATTCTGACCGATACGGGCATCGCCGACATAGCTGAGATGCGGCACTTTGCTGCCGTCGCCGATCGCCGCATTTTTGATTTCGACAAAATCGCCGATTTTGACGCCTTTGCCGATCTTGGCCTGCGGGCGCAAATAGGCGAACGGCCCGATCGTTGTATCGTCGTCCACCTCGGCCTCCAGCAGCACGGACTGCTTGACGGTGACCCTGTCGCGGACAAGCGAATCAGTGAGCTCTGACTGAGGGCCTATCTTGCACTCACTGCCAATCGAGGTTTTGCCCCGCAGTACAGTACCCGGCCAGAGCACGGTATCCCTGCCGATCGTGACTCCCGACTCAATGTAGGTGGTCGCCGGATCAACAATCGTTACGCCTTCGAGCATATGCCGCTTTTGAATTCTTTTGCGCATCATCGCTTCCACTTCGGAAAGTCCGATGCGGTCATTGACACCCTGCGATTCGGAGGCATCTTCCAGCGTCCAACCTTCGATGACTTCGCCCTGATTTTTGAGAATATGAATAACGTCCGTTAAATAATATTCGTTTTGAGCGTTAT
Source organism: uncultured Caryophanales bacterium (assembly GCA_964514665.1). Classification (GTDB taxonomy): domain Bacteria; phylum Bacillota; class Bacilli; order Paenibacillales; family KCTC-25726; genus CAZESH01. Next base: position 30,681 of record CAZESH010000009.1, on the reverse strand, counting down.
CGTTGGTCACTTGGCGGAGAGCTGCAAACAGCTTTTTGTTATCGAAGCAGTAAATCCCGGTATTGATTTCGCCGATTAGTCTTTGTTCCGGCGTGCAATCTTTATCTTCAACTATTCCCACCAGCATGCCGCTTTCATCACGGATCATTCTGCCGTAGCCTTTGGGGTCATTCATAACCGCCGTCATAAGGGTAGCTGCCGCCTGCTTCTCCAGATGATAGTTCAGCATCGCCTTCAGCGACTCCGCACGGATCAACGGCGTATCGCCGTAAACGACTATCGTCACGCCTTCCTGATCGGCCAAAAGAGAGCTCACCTGCATGACGGCATGGCCGGTTCCGAGCTGCTGCTCCTGATAAGCAAACTCGATCCGATCGCCCAGGTAGGCACGAACCGCATCGGCTCCATGGCCGATTACGACAATCTCCCTCTCAGGCTGTAAACCGCCTACAGCATCCATGACATATCCAAGCATCGGTTTTCCGCAAACCGGATGAAGCACCTTGTAAGTTTTCGATTTCATTCTCTTTCCCTGTCCTGCTGCAAGCACGATTGCCATTATCTGCAATCGGTCCACCTCCATTTCATAACCCAATATATCTTACTTTATAAAAAAAGAAAAGAGAGCCTATTTCAGGCTCTTTTTTCAATTTAACGACATTATGCACCCTCTTCGATAACCTCTTCTTCCGACGCCGCCTTCTCATACTCGGTCAGAACTGCAGTTTGTATTTTCTCCCGGGTTTCCGATGAAATTGGATGCGCAATATCACGGAATTCACCATCAGGGGTGCGTTTGCTAGGCATAGCCACAAACATTCCATTGTTGCCGTCAATGACGCGAATGTCATGTACAACAAACTCATTATCGATGGTAATGGATGCAATCGCCTTCATTCTTCCCTCGGAGTTCACACGGCGGAGTCTTACATCAGTAATTTGCAATTATGTCACCACCTTTTTAAAAAACAAAAGACTTGGTGATATATTCCACAATTTTTCCCGAAATCCTTCTTTTTTTTGTAAACTAATTTATTTTTTTATGAAAATCTTACATTTTTTAGCGGGTTGGCTTCTTGGCGATAAATTCGATTTCAATTAATGCGTCCTTAGGCAGTCGGGCCACTTCCACAGTCGAGCGGGCCGGCTTGTGATCAGCGAAAAAAGAAGCGTAAATTTCGTTCACAGCGGCAAATTGAGCCATGTCCTTGATAAACACAGTTGCTTTGATTACATCGTTGAAATCGGCTCCGGCAGCGGTAAGCACCGCTTGCAGATTTTCAAAAACCTGACGGGTCTGCGCTTCGATTCCGCCTGCTACCATCTGCCCTTGCGCATCCAACGGAATTTGCCCGGACGTAAAGACCAAACCGCCGATTTCCATAGCCTGGGAATAAGGCCCGATCGCTGCAGGAGCTTTATCCGTCGTTATTTGTTTTAAATCCATGAATTTCCCTCTTTTCAAAAATGGTTTGGGTTAGACAAAATGCTTGTCGTAATCGAAATAGTTGCCCGGCGTTACCTCGATTTGTTTGGTTTTAGAATCCACAGCCGACAGCTTGGCCAAGGAAATATAATCCTGCACCAGCAGCTCCCCGCCCTCCACTTCGCCCGATTCCACAAACACGCCCACTCCTTTGAGCGAGGCGCGAAATTCTTTCAGCAGATCCATCATGCCATGAATCGTTCCGCCCGCACGCATGAAATCATCGATAATCAGCACCTTGGACTCTTCCTTCAACGCTCTTCTGGCCAGAGACATCGTTTGGATCCGCTTGGTTGAGCCGGAAACATAATTAATGCTGACCACGCTGCCCTCGGTAACCTTGTTGTCACGGCGTACGATGACGACGGGTAAATTCAGATAACTGCCCACCGAATAGGCAATGGCTATTCCTTTGGTCTCCACGGTCATGACGCAATCGAAATCCCGCTCGGAGAAAGCGGAAGCAAACATGCGGCCGATGGAATTGATCACTGACGGCTGGGCCAAAAAATCCGACATATACAAATATCCGCCAGGCAGAATGCGTTCCGGCTGCTCCAGCTGACGGCAAATCGATCCGATCGTGTCGAGCGCCGACATCTTGGTCACTTTCGGTATGTACTTTACTCCTCCGGCAGCACCCGCAACCGTATGCAGATAACCGATCCCTTCCATTTCAAACACTTCTTTGATAATGGCCAGATCCTCACTGATCGAGGATTTGGCGGAGTTATATTTTTCTGCAAAGGTGGTAAGCGGAATCAGCAAATGGGGGCGAAACAGCAAATATTGGGTCATTTCCACTATACGTGCGCTTCTTCTTAATTTTTTCACTGTGATTACCCCCAGGATAAAATGGCGTACTAAATCAAAGAAAACACGAACAATTTAAAGTAAATATACCATTTTTATACGCATTTTATCAACATTTATTGCTTATATCAACATTCTGACGGCATAAACGCTTTTGCAAAATCCGCGCAGGCCATGAACAATGCGCAGCGCTTTCGTTTCCTTGGAGGCCAGCGCATAGACGGTCGGTACGCTCCCGGACATCAATGCGCCGTCCGCCCCCAAGCGAAGCATGACGTCCTTGATTTGTCTTGCTTCCGGATAAAGTTCCAAAGTCACGCTCTCCAGCATGTTGCCGAGCGAACGGCACATCGCGGAAAAATCCTGTTCGCGGATCGCCTGTACGACTTGATTTGTGGAAGGAAGGATACGGTGGGAGCGCGCATCATATTTGCGGTAAATATCGGCTGTAGAAACGTTGACCGGCGGCTTGGCCAAAATGACCCAGCAAGCAGGCGGGGAAGCAATCGGCTCGAGCTTCTCCCCTCTTCCTCTGGCGACTGCGGTTTCTCCCTTGATGCAATAAGGAATATCCGATCCCAGCTCCGATCCCAGCTGCTGCAGCTCCAGATCCGACAACCGCAAATCCCATAAGCGGTTTAACCCGCGAAGGGTCGCTGCTGCATCGCTGCTCCCCCCAGCCAAGCCGGCGGCTACCGGAATATTTTTGTCCAGATGGATATAGACGCCGCGTTTGACGCCCAATCTTTCCTTGATCAGGCGGGCTGCCTGAAAGGCCAGATTTTTCTCGTCCAAGGGTATATAACCGACCTGACTAGACAAAATAATCGTATCACGTTCGATTTCCTCCAGCTCCAGACGGTCCGCCAGATCGACGGAGGTCATGACCATTTCCACTTCATGATAGCCGTCTTCCCTTTTTGCCAGTACATCCAAAGACAAATTAATCTTGGCCGGGGCTTTTTCGTATATTTTCATTGCTTCACCTTCCCAACCCTTATCCGTTTTTCCTGTTCCTATGCATGGAGCTATTAATTTTCGATGACATATCGTTGCGTGCCTCCGGATTTACCTAAACTAGTGGGGTGAGGATTCCGATTCGGGTTCCGTTGCTTTCCGGCAAAGATGTATAAACGATCAGTACTAGCCTGACAGACCAAGAACCATCGAAGCGTATGCTTAAAAGCGATGATCTCCGACTTTGCAACGGAAAGCAAAGTCACCCAAATCACCACAACCCTCATCCCCTTTTGAAATTTAAAAAATCAAAAGTCCCATGCATATGATTTATTTTATCATCATATCAAAAGAGCGTAAGAAAAGCTAAAGCGCAATTACGCGCTTTAGCCTTTTGTAATCTCCCTTATTAACGGCGCGGGTTTTGATTGCTCATTGACTGCTCGGCCATTTGGATGGCCCGTTTGACCATATTGCCGGCATCCTTCGTGGTGATGCCTCCCCAACCTTCTTCTCGGACCGTGTTGTAAAAACCGAGATCCTTGGCCAATTCCGTTTTTAACTGTTCAGACATTACACTGCGGTTTCTGCGGCCCAAAACACATCCCTCCTTTCCGTGTGTTACTTCGTAGTATGCGATAAATCCGCACGATCATTCCGCGGCAGCGAAAATAAACGCAACAAAAAACGGCAGGCGGATAAAGCTTCCCGCTTGCCGTTTTACGCTATTATGAATTACACCGGTGCGTAGGTGATACGAACTTGTCCTTCGTCGTTGCACACGGTTACCTCTACAGATTCTGTAAGTATATCCGCATAGCTGTACGAAACGCGTTTAAACGAATGCTGTTCCTGGTCGAGTTTGACAATAAACACGGATGGGTAGGTTTCTTCCAGAATGCCGCTTCGTTCGATGGTCTTTCGTCTGCCACCATTCGCCTTTAACATAATTCTTCGCCCCACATGGGCTTCTAAACTGCGTTTTATTTCGAAAAGCGCATTTTTCGCCATTGTCAACTACCACCTCTTTCCTTGTTAATTATAACTGAAAAAGAGGTGGAATGTCAAACTAAGCTTAATATTATATCAATCATGCAAAGCCATTGTCAACGGCATTTATTACGTTATTTGCCGATTTTATTGGCAAAGCCCTCACATTTTGTTCACAAAATGTTCAAATTTACAGCGCGCTAATCCAATTTCGGCAGGCCGATGCGATAGCTGCCCTTCGTCTCAATCCCGCCCAATCCTTCCATACCGCTGATCGTATGAGTGATCACATCATAGATATTGATCGTTTCCTTGATCGAGGTGTAGGACACCTTGGCGGCGATGTAGACCGGATCCAAGGCATGGATCAGTATGCGTTTGGGCGAGCTGGCAAAATTCGCTCCGGCTTGCAGCAGCGCCTCAAAATGCGATTGGCAAGCTCCTGCGATGATCGTCAGTGTATCCCGGTTTCGTTCGTAGTCACGCGCGATTTTGACCGCTCTGGCAAAATTGATCGAATTCTTATAGCTGTAAAGGTTGTTAATTTCATCTTCCTTGCGCTGTTTAAGCAGTCCGTCATGACCCGTGATCACCACAATGTCCGGTCTGACCATCGGCAAAAGCCGGTACAGAACATCGGGCATATCCGATTCGTTTACATAGTGGCCTTCCGCGGGAATATGCAGCTCTCCGTACACCTGCATGCTTTTGCGCAAATAAGTCGCATCCCCGTCTAAATGAAGCACTTTGCCCGGAACTTCAAAAAAGGGTGGATGCCCGGCTTTTTCAGTCGATAATTTGATCGCCTTCTCATTTTTTTCTCTTTGCAGCTGATGGTAATGCTCCAGCAGCCTCGTGGATTCTTTGTTTTTTAATTGCGACTCGACCGTCCCCCGGTGCGAACCAAGATCACTGACACGCTGGAGATCCCCAAGCGGCGCATCCGCCAGCAGTCTGTACTCAACCCCGGTAATGAAGGCGCGCTCGCTTTCCATTCGCCGGATTCTAAACAGGATATCTCCGCCGTAAGATTTTCGAGTCACGAGATCGCCTTGCCTATACATCATCAACATCCCCTCCTCCCAACATCCTATGGCTTGAATAGGCATTTGGTGTCTTGAAAATGGGGGGACTGTTAAGTACCTACGCTCGTTTATCTATATGCAGCGCATCGCTAAGCCGGGCAAATTCTTGCAAGCTCAATGTTTCACCGCGCCGGACGGGATCAATCCCGCAATTTTCTAGTAAATCCAGCATTTGCTGCTTCTCTTCTTTTTGAAAAAAGCGCGACATCAGATTGTTGCCGAGTGTTTTTCTCCGCTGCGCAAAGCAGGCTTGCACAACCTGGAAGAAGAAATCCTCATCCCGTACCGAAACCGCGGGCTGCTCTCTCCGCTTCAGCTTGATCACGGCGGAATCGACATTCGGCTGGGGAATAAACACGCGGCGCGGCACCACTGCCGCCAGCTCCGTTTCACAATAGTACTGAACCGCCACGCTCAAGCTTCCGTAATCTTTTGTTCCCGGTGACGCGCTCATTCGCTCGGCGACTTCCTTTTGGATCATGACCACCATGTATTCGAAGTTCAACCCGGACTCCAGGCATTTCATGATAATCGGAGTCGTTACATAATAAGGTAAATTGGCAACGATGCTGAAAGCCATTCCTTCGAACAGCGGTTCAATCACTGCCGGCAAATCAAGCTTTAACACATCGCCGCCGAGGATTTTTACGTTTTCATAATCCTGAAGCGTATCGGCCAAAATAGGCAGCAGCCGCTGATCGATTTCCACAGCTGCCACCCTGCCGGCCGCTTCAGCCAAATGCTCCGTCAGCGCGCCGATGCCCGGGCCGATTTCCAGCGCCCCTTTGCTGGCATCCAACTCAGCTGCAGCGACGATCTTCTGTAAAACATTGCCGTCGGTCAAAAAATTCTGCCCCAGGCTTTTTTTCAGGTTCAAGCCGTATTTTCTAATGATCGCCGCCGTTCTTGCCGGCGTACCGATTCGCTCTCGAGACAAGGGCTGCTTCACTTCCTTTATCGATTTGCTTGCGTTTATCGCCATTTATTTCAATTGCTCCAAGGCCCGCGAGAATTCTTCTCTGCTGATTTGAAACACGCCGCAGCGCTTCAGGAACTGCTTCCCGTTGCAGTATCCGAAACCGAGCAGCCTTCCCATGGCCAGTCTCCGCTCAGCGGCTTGCGGATTCATGATTAAACCAGCCGACAAAAGATCGTCCAGACTGATTTGCGATTCCACTCCGGGCGTCTCTGTTTTGACCTCTTTCAAAGCACGGCGAATCGCTTCGGGGGAAGCGTTCTCGACGCCCAGGTTGCGTTTTCCGCGCGTTTCCTCCGCAGATAGAAAAGCCTGTTTGCAGCCCGGAACGCGTTCCGAGATCAGTCTCCTGATCTTCTCGCCGGGATGATCGGGGTCTGTAAGCACGATTACGCCTCTGCGCTCTTGGGCAAGGCGTATGGCCGCGAATATCTCCTCATTTATCGCCGAACCGCCGGTTTCGATCGTATCCGCTGCCACTGCCCGCTGCACAGCCGCCGTATCCGATTTGCCCTCGACCACAATAATTTCTTTAATCATCCGCCGTCCCCTCGCCATTCCCGTGTTCTTTAATTGCTTCTCACAAGGAAAAAGAAGAGGATATACCTCTTCTTTACCTGTATCTATTTTATCATATCGGTTTCATGAAAAACCAGCGCGTCCATTATTCCGGCGCAGGCATGGTCGGTCCGATCACGTAGACGGTCGCTCCCCTTCTCAAGCCGAAACGGTTGGCATAATTCCCGTCACCCACATAAATATCGATCCATTTCCCTTTGATTCCGCTTCCGATGTCTTCCGCTTTGCGGAATCCGTATCCTTCGATGTAAACCCACCAGCCGAGCGGAATGACTTTGGGATCAACGGCGATCGTTCGTCCCTCCTGCACTTTTGTACCCGTGTAGGTTATCCCGTATTGCGGATGGCTCGGAGTTTTCCCCGTGGATTCGAAGCCGGCGTCATAAGCCGTAAGAATAACATTTTTAAGAATCTGCTTGACCCCGAAGGTCACACCTTTTTTGGTTACTTCCTCGACAACCGGAGAGGACGCGGACAAAATCGTGATCGGTTTTTTGATCCCTACAGCGACGACCTTATCGATCGACTCACGCTGCACGCTGCTGTCAAGAACCGATACAGCGGTCAGTTTCCCGTCTTCATACGTTTTCTCCAACATGTCGACCCTTACTCCCGGCTGCCCTTGGCGAACGAGCTTTTCTTTGCCTTTGGCAAGCTTGCCGTCCTTCTGCTGCACGACTTGAAAGGGAATTTCCTGATTGCGGCTCACAAGCACCTTTTTGACCCGAACGACCGTCACTGCTGCATCGGCTTCAAGCGGACTGTTTAACGCGGGAAATACTTTGTCGTATTTTCCAAGAGAAACACCCAAATCCTGCAGTGCAGACTGTACCGTTCTGCCGATCGTATACCGCTTTTCGGTTTTCCCGTCAGCCGTCAGCTGAACGGGAACCGCCTGATCGATTTCGATTCGTTCACCCTGCTTGAGCCTGGAGTCCATACTTGCGGAAACGCGGTCATGCTCACCGGGTGTGAGCCCCTGCTCTGCAAGCAGACGGTCAAGCCGCCATTCTGTTGTATGTAGTGTCTTCTCTTCTCCATTGACAACCAAGATAACGCTTTTTAAAGCTGTTCCATAAAGCAGTATAGCGAACATAACCATGATCAACATTGCACCGAGCGAGACAAGGGAAACGACCTTCAGATTCTCGTGTTTCCAACGCAAAGCGAAAAACATGCTGGATGATCCTGCTTTATGGGAACTCTGCGCTTTTACAGCACCCATCTCATCGATCCTCCTTCAAAACCCAGTCATTGAAATAAAAAAGCCTGCGACAAGAGAAACTCTCTATTCGCGGCTTTGGATTCGACTGAAAAAGATATGGCACGAAAATGGTTCTCTCTGCACGCTTACGAGGTTAGCTGTCGGGTTCGGGCGCCCTGAGTCCACCCTATCGGATTTTCATCCGGATTCACCCCAAAAAGGACTTCGCTAGCAGATTTCCAAGCGAAAAACCGAACATTCGGTTCCCCCGTTTCCCATATCGGGAATTCAGCGAGATTTCAGAAACAAAACTTTTATAAAGTTGTCTGAAAAGAATCTTACGCCGATTCCATCTTCATGTAAAGATCAAGTAAGTTTTGAAATTAAGCAGAATTTCAATATATTTTGCAATATACAAACGAAATCAAAGGTAAAAAGCTGTATTTCCCTCTATAACTTTAAAATTCTCATCGCAGCTACAATATGTCATTTTATGACAAGTATTTTTTTGGCATTTTTCGTAGTAATTTCTTCCACTTCCTGCAGTTCAATCCCCTTTATCTCCGCCGCAGCCTCGGCCACAATCCGCACATGTGCCGACTCGTTTCGTTTGCCGCGAAACGGATGAGGCGTCAAATAGGGCGAGTCCGTCTCCACCAACAGACGATCAAGCGGAACCTTGGCCAACACTTCTTTCGGCTGCTTGGCATTTTTAAACGTCACCGGACCTCCAAAGGAGATGTAGAAGTTCATATCCAGACAAGCTTTGGCGATCTCCCAGCTGCTGGAAAAACAGTGCATGATCCCGCCTACGTCCTCGGCCTTTTCCTCCTTCAAAATCGTGACAATGTCTTGATGCGCATCGCGGTCATGGATCACGATCGGCAGCGACAGCTTTCTGGCCAAGCGAATTTGCTCGCGGAATATACGATCCTGCACTTCGCGCGGCGATGTGTCCCAATAATAATCCAAGCCGATTTCTCCGATTGCCAGCACTTTTTCTCTTTTGCACAGCTCCTCGATCCAATCGAGATCATCTGGCTTCATATCGATGGCATCCTGCGGGTGCCAGCCGACGGCAGCGTAAATAAAGTCATACTTTTCGGTTAAGGCAAGTGTGGTCGGAATCGTTTCCCGGTTGAAACCGATATTGACGATCCGTTCCACGCCGTTATCGAGCGCCCTTTGTATCGTTTCCTCACGATCGTCGTCAAATTGCGGCGCATCCAGGTGCGCATGGGTATCAATCAACATTTAAGCCACCTTCAATTTCTGATAGTTTCAGCCGCTTCAGCACATCCCGAGGAAATGCGGAAGCATGCTTGCGTATAAGGTCCGCAGGGAAATAAATCTTTGCCGATTCCTGGTGCAAACCGCTGATTGAGCGCACGATTTCGGAACGGTCGGAGATTTCCACAAGCCGCTTATTTTCAAGCAAATAAATCGGCGGTTTCTCTTCATTGCCTCCCGGACGGTATACATCATAAGGCAGATCGGCGGGAAAATCAATTTCCAGGTAATAATCCGGATCGACGCCGCAGGCGCGCAAACCCAACTTAAGGTCATCCGCCAGCGGATCGTCCTGCATCTCTACCGAAGCGTATTGAAACAACCTGCGGTCGATAAAACGCCTGCTCAGATCGGAAAGCACCGGATCCGCTTCCTTCATCCATTGCATAATCACCATTTGCACAAAAGCTTCATCCAACTGCAGATACTGCTCCACCTTCAGCTCCCCGACAAATAAATCGGAAAGCGGATCGGCCCAAAAACGAAAGCCTTCTCCCCGAGCAACTAGAATTTTGGCTCGTTGAAAAATTTTTCTTAAGATAATTTCCGAGCTGCGTGTAACCGGGTGAAAGTATACCTGCCAATGCATTTGGTAACGCGACATCAAATAATCCTCGACCGCATGCATGCCGCTTTCCTTGACGACAATCCGCCCGCGGAACGGACGGACGACACGCAAAATCCGTTCAAGGTCGAACATTCCGTAATTAACCCCGGTAAAATAGGCATCTCTAAGCAGATAATCCATACGGTCAGCGTCCATTTGGCTGGAAATCAAGCTTACGGCAATGGCTTTGTCATACGTCTTGGCAATGATTGAAGCCACTTGCTGCGGGAACCGCTCTGAAACTTCCGACAGGATGCGATTGACTTCAGTCGGTCCGAGGATAATGCGCCGGGACCAAGCTTCATGGTCCATGCCGAATACGGATTCAAAGGAATGGGAAAAAGGGCCGTGACCGATATCGTGCAAAAGCGCGGCGCACAGGCAAACCATTCTTTCCTCGATCGGCCAATCTTCATAAGCGTTGCGCTCAAACTGCGAAATGATCTTGCGGGTGATTTCATAAACGCCGAGCGAATGGGAAAAACGGCTATGTTCGGCTCCATGAAAGGTGAGATAGGATGTCCCCAGCTGACGGATGCGGCGCAGCCTTTGAAATTCGCTTGTATTGATCAGATTCCAAATCAATTCGTCCTGCACATAAATGTATTTATGTACAGGATCTTTAAATACTTTTTCTTCCTGCAATCGTTGTGACATCGACTCAAACCTCCCTTTTCGACATTTTGCATAAATTACTGTCTTATTTTGTCGAATCGCAAATGGAATTTAACTGTAAATCGCCGAAAACCCTTGTAATACAAGCTTTCCAGGCGTTGCACAAAGTTTACAACAAGCTAATCTCAGAGAATCTCAGTCAAATCGCGGGATAGAATCGTTTGATCCAAAACCGCAATATAATTTTTACAATAAAAAAATTCAAATAATATTCTTTATTTTTATGGTATTATAGAAAATATCATGCTTTTTATGTTGACTTTTATGGGAATCGTTGGTATTATGAAATTGAAAATTATGTCGAATTATGGCGATTATTTATGGGTGAGAGGAGATTTATCTGCAGATGATGAAATCTACTGGTATAGTGAGAAAGGTTGACGAATTGGGCCGTGTTGTAATCCCGATTGAACTTCGCCGCACACTCGGCATCGGAGAAAAGGACGCGCTTGAAATTTATGTCGACGGCGAACGCATCATGCTCAAAAAGTACGAGCCCGCATGCATTTTTTGCGGAAACGCGGAAAACGTTACTTATTTCAAAGGAAAAATTGTTTGTAACGAATGTATTAGTGAATTGCCTGTGACAAAATAAACAAAATAGTATATAATAGAAATATCACATTGTTAATTCTAACCTTTTTTATATCTCCTTGATATCCCGCTGTGTTTAAGCCCCTTTAAACACAACGGGATTTTTTCTTTTCTCTTATGTTCCTCATTGTGGACTGATCAGGGTTTGGTAAATTTCCCGCTTGCTCACCCCGCGATCCGCGGCCGCTTTTTTCATCGCCTCCATACGCCCTGAACCGGATTGTTCGTAATGCTTGACATGTTCATCCACGGACAGCTCCTGCCACCATACCGGGTCGCTCGGCTCCGGACCATGCGCTTGCCCAAGATGCACAACCAGACAGTATTCACCCTTTGGCGGGATTTGGCGCAGATAATCGGAGCATTCGGCAATCGTACCACGGATAATCTCCTCATACTTTTTGGTCAATTCGCGGATCATTGCAGCTGGAGCGTCACCCCACACCTTAAGCATGGCTTGCAGCGTTTTTTCCATGCGATGCGGCGCTTCATACACCACAACCGTACCGCCTGTGATCCTCAGCTCTTCGAGCGCAGCCTCGAGCTTTTTCTTTTCCCTCGGAAGAAATCCCACAAAAGTAAAAGGCACCGCAGGCAAAGCCGAAACGATCAAGGCTGATAGTGCCGCATTGGCCCCGGGGATCGGAATGACGGCGATGTCATGCTCGACAGCCAAGCGGACGAGATCTTCTCCAGGATCGGAAATACCCGGCAATCCTGCGTCGCTTACCAAAGCCACCGATTCCCCCGCCAGGCATTTGTCGATGATTTGCCTGCCGCTTGTATGCTTATTATGCTCATGGTAGCTGATCAGCCTTGCCGAGATCTCATAATGATTCAACAGCTTCCGCGTTTGCCTCGTATCCTCTGCGGCAATCCAGTCCGCTTCCTTTAAAATCCGCACTGCGCGAAAGGTCATATCCTCGAGATTGCCGATCGGTGTAGCCACCAGATACAGCAAGCCTGTCTTCTCTTCATTTTTAAAACTTTTCTGAACCTTCATCACATCGATCCTCGCCTAACGTCAATTTATTTTTCCTGCCTTCATAAATTTCCGCCAATTCATTGCAATATGCATCTCCCTCATGCACGATCAAGGGCGGCAGCAAACGAATTTCAGGCTTCCCGTCGCGCATCGCTTCAATTAATACCATATTGGCTTCCTGATCGGCTCTGGGATGGACAAACCGCATCCTTTTCGGCTCCAGCTTATAGTGCTTCATCAGCGTCACGATTTCCGCCAATCGGGAAGGCTTATGCACCATCGATACCTTGCCTCCCGTACGCACCAACTTTGCGCAAGCCGAAATCACGTCCTCGAGGGTGCCATTGATTTCATGCCGCGCCATCGCTTGATGAACATTCGGATTATGCGCGCCGGACGCAGCCGGCAGGTATGGCGGGTTGACGGTAATCGCGTCAAACTTTCCATATCCCGCCGATTTATGATAATCCCTCAAATCTCCGCAAACCATTTCCAATTGCTTTTCCAATCCATTCATTGCAACGCTGCGTACAGCCATATCATAAAGCTTGGGCTGAATTTCCAAGCCTACAATCTTCGCTTTCGTTCTTGTCGACAGCAGGAGCGGAATGACGCCGTTGCCCGTACATAAATCGAGGATTGTTCCACGCTGCGGCACCAGGCAAAAGCGTGCCAGCAAGACCGCATCCATGGAAAAGCTGAACACTTCATCACTCTGAATGATTTTCAACTGCTGCGTCAGCAGGTCATCGATTCTTTCTCTTCCCTTCAATACCACCCGATCCATGTCCATCCCCGATTTCGAAAAAATTGAAAAAAACCGCAGCTCATATGAGCCTGCGGCGGTTATTTATTCAAAAAGGACAAACAGAAAAGACAATCGCCTTCTGTTCGCAAGTGCCCGTAATATACGTTGCAAATATGGAAGCCTTCGACGTACAGGCGCGCCAGGTTGTCGTAACCTTCACCGATGACCTGAGACTGTTCGACCATCTCTTCCTGCTGTGTGTCGCTCTTCAACAATTTGCGAAGCTGCTGATTCTCAATGCTCAGCCGTTTGTTTTCCTCCAGCAGAACGACGATCTTCTTTTTGAGGGCTCCCAAATCTGCGTGCATTTGGCCCATCTGTGTTTCCAAATCGCCAATTTGTCCGAAGATTTGATTATTATCCACTATTCCACCTCAGCGTGATTGCAATATCCGCTACGAAACACCCACTACATCATCAAAAGGAAGGCTCATCACTTTACCCAATTCATAAACCTGCACCTGCGCCGTACGGTCACCGACATTGATTGACATCACCTTGCCGTTGCCGAGGGAAGTGACCACTTCGCTTCCGATAGCGGGAACATCGTCTTTAATACTCTCGTAATTATCATGCTCATATTTCAAACAGCACATCAATCTTCCGCATAAACCGGAAATTTTCGTAGGGTTCAAGGATAGATTCTGATCCTTGGCCATTTTGATCGAAACCGGAGCGAAATCCCCCAGCCATGTCGAGCAGCAAAGCGTTCTGCCGCACGGTCCGATGCCCCCGAGAATTTTCGCTTCATCCCTTACGCCGATTTGTCTGAGCTCAATCCGCGTGCGAAAAATACTGGCCAAATCCTTCACCAGCTCACGAAAGTCGACTCTGCCCTCCGCAGTAAAATAAAAGATGATCTTATTGCGGTCAAATGTATATTCAACGTCTACCAGTTTCATCTTCAGTCCGTGCTCCGCAATTTTTTTGAAGCACGTTCCAAACGCTTCCTTGGCAGCCTTTTTATTTTCCTCGACAACTTTTGCATCCATGTCGTCGGCGACGCGAATCACTTTTTTCAGCGGCAGCACCACATCCGATTCGCCTACTTCCATCTTGCCGACAACCACTTTGCCGTACTCGATTCCGCGCGCGGTTTCTACGATTACCTGATAATCCTTTTCCACGGGGAGATCCGACGGTTCAAAATAATAGATTTTGCCTGCGTTTTTAAAGCGAACACCTACGACAGAATACAATCACCCTACCTCCTTTCGAGCGAAATCAACAGCTGTTCCAAAGCCAACTGCGGATTTACATGAAAACGCAACCGCTTACGCAATTCGACCACCTTTTCCATTGCTTCGATCCAATAGGCAGGTACTTGACGAAAGGCATGGGTGCCCATCCAATCCAACTGATCCTTGAATACGATGCGATCCTTTCGATCCCACTGCAGCTGGATCATGTCCTTATACCACAGCACCCACAAATCCAACAGTGTATCTATGTGATCCATCAGTTCGCTTTTTACGATCTTCTGATTTACCGTCATAAGTGCGGATTGAGTGTTGATCAAGCTTTCCTTTGCTAATTGTATCATTACGCTCAGCATTTCCGCAAACCAATTTGTTTGGATAATTTCTCTAGCTCCGTCAAGCCCGGCCGAAATTCTCACGGCAGGATGAACAAGCGCAGGCGAAAAACCTTCGCCGATCAAAACCGGAGCCAAAGCATCCGGTGCAGCCGGAGAAAAAGGAATCCACTGCGCACGCGAGCGTATCGTCGGCAGGAGGGCATGTCCATTCTCGGTGAGCAGCAGGGCAATCACTTGTGATCCGGGTTCCTCAAGAAACTTCAAAAGACTGTTCGAAGCCTGCACGGTCATTTTCTCCGCCTGCTCGATCACGTAAATCTTGCTTTGCGAAGAAGCGGTGCGAAAGGAAAATTCCTTCTGCAGCTCGCGAATTTGGTCGATTTTAATCGATGCGCCCTCCGGCAATATCGGATGAAAATCCGGATGATTGTCGTGCAGGAACTTGCGGCATTCCACACAGCGACCGCAGGCTTCCGTCAACCCTTCCCTGCAAAACAGCGTCTGGGCGAACAATCTGGCCGTCTTCCGTTTCCCCGTACCCTTCGGGCCGTGAAAGATATAAGCATGCGACAGCTTTCCGCCCGCCAATCCATACTGAAGCATGGCCACGGCCTGTCTATTTGGATTTTCACTCCATGACATGTCTCGGTTCTCCCTGTTAATATAACAAATTTATCAGCAATCCGCGGATTTCTCCGACATTGTGCAAAAGGCGGATTTTGCCGTCCTCCCGCTGCAGCAGCTCATCAGCCATTTCCAGAAGCCGACCGTCAATTTCCTCCAGCAGCTTGTAGCGCCTGCCTCTTCCGCGCCGGTCCCAACCCCTTGTTTCCTTTAAAACAATGCCCCGCTTGACGGTTTCCTCCAGAAACTGCGTGACGAGCAGCTTATAGGCACGAAGCTCGCGCACCGTCATCGATTTGGCCAAGCGGTCTCCCTGATCCTGAATCTTCTGAAGCAGCTGCTTCAATTGCTCTGCTTTGGACGTCTCATCGTGCTGCTTCAACATTTCGGTAAAATTTTTTTGCTGCACCTGCGATTGCGCGGACGTCTCCGTTTCCATACGCCGCAATTCCTTGTCGACAGGACGCCAACCCGGATTAATCTTCATCTTAATCAATCCACCTTCACAATTCAATGGGGGATTTTCTAGAAGTGCTCAAAGCGTTCCACCGGGACTACGAAGACAGCCGCTCCCCCGACCTGAACCTCGACCGGAAAGGGGATATAGGAATCCGTTGTGCCGCCCATTGGAGACACCGGAGTCACCAGCTGATCGCGCACCTTGCAGTTGGCTTTGATCACTTGAATGACTTCCTGGACTCTCTCATCCTCGATCCCGATCAGGAACGTCGTGTTCCCCGCCCGCAAAAAACCTCCTGTACTGGCTAATTTTGTGGCGCGGAATCCCTCCTTGATCAGTGCACTCGACAAACGGTTGCTGTCCTTGTCTTGAACGACCGAAATCACCAGCTTCATACTAAGCCCTCCTATCGATTGTTTGGCTTCATAACACCCGGCAAAATGTGTGCCGCTTGCTCAAGAAGCGGAAAACGCTTGCAATATCCGCAAAGCATCCTGCAAGACATGCTCCGCAATCTTTTCCTCCGACCGTGCCGCATCCACCACCAGCACCCTCTCGGGCTCCTGTTCGGCAATGGCCAGAAACGCTTGCCTCACCTTGCGGTGATACTCGCTTGCCCTTTGCTCGATGCGATCCAACTGCGCTTCTTCCTTCACGGCCGCGCCGGAACGGATCAGCAATCGCCTTCTGCTCTCCGTCTCAGGTATGTCCAACAAATACGTGCGGTCCGGGCTTAGCCCCGAGCTCGCAAAACGGTTGATGTCCCTGACCAGCTGCTCCCCGATTCCAAGACCGTGCGCCTGATAAGCTATACTGGCATCGATAAAGCGATCGCAGAGGACGATTTTGCCCTGCTCGAGAGCGGGCAAAATCAATTCATGAACGTGCTGCGCTCTCGAGGCGGCATACAGCAATACTTCCGTTTGATCTTTCAGTTCCTGATGGTCAGGAGAGAGCAATAGGCTGCGAATCTGATCTCCGATCGCCGTCCCGCCCGGCTCCCGCGTGATCAGGGTGTCAAAGCCCGCCTCGTTCAAACTGGCGGCGAGCCGTTTGATCTGCGTTGTTTTGCCCGCTCCGTCCGGACCTTCAAAAGTAATGAACATTCCTTTCACTGTATGCCTCCATGCTGTGAATTTGCCTTTATTTCCGCCACGGCAGGGCGGCTTAAGCCTCCACTCTCAAACCTTCATGAGAGTTTGTTCCCGCACCTTGAAAATGAGCGCCTTCCGCGGCCAGCAGCTTGATCATTTCGATTACCTCTGCGGTGACCCTCTCCCCGGGAAGGACAACGGGAATGCCTGGCGGATAGGGAATGACCGTTTCCGCTGCGATTCTGCCTTTGGCTTGTTCCCATGTCAAACGGATTGAAGAACGTTCATAAGGCTTTAGGCCATCCCGGCAAAAATCAAGCGGATGATGATTGCTACTTAAATGGAAGTTAGTAGTTATATTATTCGTTACCTGGGGTTTAAGTTCCTTCCGGCCCAATTCGTAATGGTCGGAAATTTTCGCCAGCGCCTGCACAAGGCGCTCCGCATCGCGAGGGTCGGAATGGAAGCCGAAAACGGCCAGAACATTGACAAGATCGGCCATTTCAGCCATGCAGCCATATTGCCTCAATGCTTCGAGCAGGCGGAATCCGGACAGCGTTCCGGTGCGGTCATGCAGCACAAGCTTGAGCGGATCGCGCGATTCGAAAGCGCGGCTGGACGTTCGGACTTCCGTGTACAGCCAAGGCAGCTCGGCCGCTTGCATTTGAAAATCGGCAGCGGCCTGCAAGGCCAGTTCAAGGCGCGCATTGCCGGAATGAGCCACCGCCAAACGGGCAAGATCCAAGGAGGCAAGAATCGGATAGGAAGGGCTGGAGCTTTGCAAAACGGACAAATACCACTGCAGCCTTTGCCGATCGATGCGTTCCCCGCGCACATGCATCATCGCTCCCATCGTCATCGCCGGCAGCATTTTGTGCGTGGATTGCACGACTGCGTCAGCTCCAGCCTGCAGCGCCGATTCGGGCAAGGCTTGATGAAAGCCGAAATGCGCGCCATGCGCCTCATCGACCAGCACCACTTTGCCAAGAGCATGCGCCTGCTCGCAAATCGTACGCAGTTCCGTACTGTAGCCGTAATAGCTCGGATTGGTAAGCAGCACGCCCTTGGCTTCCGGGTAACGCTGAAGCGCCGCGCGAACGTCGTCGGCTGTCACGCCGCAGGCCGTTCCGCTCGCTTCGTCAATCCGCGGGGATATAAACGCGGCGGAAGCTCCGGCAAGCATCAGTCCGTGAATCACCGATTTATGCGCATTCCTTTGCACGATCAGCAGTTCGCCCTGCGCGCACAAGCTGTGGATCATGGCGAGGTTGCCCACCGTGCTGCCGCCGACAAGAAACCAGGATTGCTCCGCCCCGAAGCAGGCCGATGCCAGCTCTTGAGCCTCACGGATCGCACCCTCCGGATGATGAAGGTCATCCAATCCGCTAAGCTCGGTCAAATCGATTTTGTAAATATGCTCAAAGAACGAGTCGGCTTCAGGCGAAAACAAGCTGCGCGACTTATGTCCGGGTACGTGAAAGCTGACCGGGTCCTGACGATGATGGCGGTTAAGCGCCTCAAACAATGGCGCCCTCGACTGGTCCATGGTTTAATTCCTCTCCTTGCTTTCTCTATGTTTATCTTACATCAGAGAGACATCCAGCACCACTTGAAATCAGGCGGCTTTTGCAAAAAGCCAAAAAGCGCCGGTTGTTCCCGGCGCCATCTCCCGTTTGACGTTTTGGAATCATCGGGATCACGCATTCTTTTTATACCAAATCAGCTTCATGCGGTTAATGAAAAACATATACTTGGCGTCTTGGACGTCGGTGCTGACCATTTCCTTTTCGCATTCCAGACAAATAAATTGCTCGCAAACCTGAATGCCGCTGTCCTTTTCACTGCCGCAAATGATGCAGGACTGTACGCTTCGCTCCTCCATTTCGCTTTCCACCCTTAAATGATTTACTATTATTATTTCACGAAATCTATCTTCTTATACGAGATCAAGTAAATAATCGATAGTTTTTCGTGCAGAAATCCCGGAAAAACTGCTTTGTTTCTACACTGTATTCATTTAAGAAAGGGTGGTGTCTGTATGATTGCCATTTAAAAGTTTGATAAACTCGTCTTCATCGTCAATAACCATGATGCCCAGCTCCCTCGCTTTTGCCAGCTTGCTCCCGGCATTTTCCCCAGCGATCACCAGATCGGTTTTCTTCGATACGCTGCCGGTAATTTTCGCGCCGAGCGCCTCCAGCCTAAGCCCTGCCTCATCGCGCGTCATTTGCTGCAAGGTCCCGGTGAGCACGATGGTCTTCCCGCTGAACAGGCTGTCCTGGGGCGGCGCCTGGAGCTCACCGGCTTTGGGAGAAACCCCTGCCGCCAGCATCCGCTCCAGGCTGCCGATGATCAAGGGATCGTTGAAAAAATTGACGATGCTTTCGGCAACGATCCCTCCGATATCCGGAATCGTCATCAATTCCTCTGCCGATGCCTGCATGATCGCCTCCAAGCTGCCGTAATGAAGGGCCAGCTCCTTGGTCGTCGTTTTGCCGGTATTGGGAATGCCCAAGGCGAACAAAAAAGATGCCAAATCCTTCGTTTTGCTCTTGTCGATCGCTTCCAGAAGATTATTCGCTTTTTTCTCCCCGAAACGCTCCAACCCGATCAAATCATCGAAAGTGAGTCTGTACAGGTCGGCCGGGTCGCGAACGTCCAATTGCTCGTACATCTGCTCCGCCGTCATGATGCTGAAAGCCTCGATATCCATCGCGTCGCGGGAAGCGAAATGCACAATCCTTCCGATCAATTGCGGCTTGCAGCCAAGCCGGTTGGGACAAAACAGATGCGCGCCTCTCTGCTGCAGCTCGGAGCCGCAGGACGGGCAGCTTTGCGGGATCACGATCTCTTCGCCGTTTTCTTCTTCCTCCGCTTTGCCTAATATTTCCGGAATCACATCATTCGAGCGGCGGATATAAACAAGCGAACCGAGCGCATTTTTCAGATTTTTCCGTTCAATGTCACCGGCATTGTTCAATGTGCACTTCTGCACAGTAACCCCCGCCAGCTCAACGGGCTCGACCGTAGCCACGGGCGTCAGCTTTCCGGTACGGCCCACGTCCCAGGAAACGCTTTTCAAAACGGTGGCCGCTTCCTCCGCTTCGAATTTGTAGGCGACTGCCCAGCGCGGAAATTTTTCCGTATAACCGAGCACGTCCCGGGTCCGCATATCGGCCACTTTGATCACGGCGCCGTCGATCAAATAATCCAGCTCAAACCGCAGCTGCTCGATGCGCTCCACTTCTCGGGCCGCTTCTTCAATGGATGCAAAAAAGGAAATATGCGGATTGACCTTGAAACGGTTAGCTTTCAAGAAATCCACCATTTCGCGATGGTCGGCAAAACGGAGTTGATCGGAATAGCCGATGTTGTAAAAATAGGCGTCAAGCTTCCTCTCCGCCGTAACTTGCGGATCCAAATTGCGCAAAGCGCCGGCGGCTGCATTGCGGGCATTTTTCAACGGCTCCGCGACAGTCTTGTTATAAGCCTCAAGCACGGACAAATTCATGATTCCCTCTCCCTGAATTTCAAGCACCCCTTGATCGTACGGAATGGTTAACGGAATCGATCGAATCGTTTTCACCTGGGCCAGGATGCCTTCTCCCGTGATGCCGCTGCCGCGCGTGGAAGCTTGCACCAGCCGGCCCTGCTCATAGGTCAGATTCAGCGTCAAGCCGTCGAATTTCAATTCCACTGCAAAAGTCGGCTGGGGAAGCGGCTGCTCCGGGTTTTTCTGATTGTAGTCGTTCACGAGCTTTTGCACGCGGGTATGCCAAGCCATCAGCTCGTCTTGATTTTGCGCCTTGTCGAGGCTCCACAGACGGGCCAGATGCTTATGCTCGGCGAAACCCCCGAGCAGCTTGCCGCCTACCCGCTGCGTCGGCGAATCGGGCAGTACCACGCCGGTAGACTGTTCCAGCCGCGTCAATTCGTCATATAAGCGGTCCCATTCTGTATCGCTGATTTGCGGTTTATCCAATGTATAATAAAGATAGTTATGCCGGTTGATTTCGGCCACAAGATTTCTCATTTTCTCGATTTGCTCGGACAAGCGCTCCAACCTCTTTCCTTCTTCAAATTCATGAAATTCTCTATACCCTATTTTGCCATATAGAGCGATCAAGAAGCAAAAAAAATCGCCGGAGAGAGACTCCGGCGCAAATTCATAAAATTAAGCTTTGGCGATCGGTGCAAACTGCGCCAGCAAGCGCTTGACTCCGGTCGGAGCGGGAAAGGCGATCTGCAGCTCCATATCGTTGCCTTCGCCTTTAACGGAAACAATCACGCCCGTTCCCCATTTTCCGTGCGACACCTTGTCGCCCAGCTTCCAATCGGTAACGGCGCCTTGTCCGGCGGCAGGCCGCGAAACCGGCTTCGCCTTTTCGCTGGCCGGAGTCGCCTGCTGCCAGGAGCCCGCAGCCGCTTGGGATATCGGTTTGCGATAGCCGTATCCCGACTGCGCGGCCTCGTTCCTGTAGGCGGTACGCGTGAGAGTGCCCGCTTCCTCTTTGACCTCTTCCGGTATTTCCTCCAGAAAGCGGGAAGGCATGTTGCTGGTAAACTGTCCGAACAGCAGCCTGCGCCGCGCGCAGGTCAAATACAATTCCTTTTCCGCGCGGGTGATCCCGACATAAGCAAGCCTGCGCTCCTCTTCCAGCTCTTCCTCGTCTGCGAAGGTACGGCTGTGCGGGAATACGCCTTCCTCCATACCCGCCAGAAACACCACCGGGAATTCCAGCCCCTTGGCGCTGTGCAGCGTCATCAGCGTTACCGCATCCTGAACGGTTCCGTCCTCTTCCTCAAGCGAGTCGATATCGGCGATCAGAGCCAGGTCGGTGAGGAAGGCGAGCAGCGATTTTTCCTCATTGCGTTTTTCGAAATCCTGCGTCACGGAAAGAAACTCCTCGATGTTTTCCAGCCGTGCCTTGGCCTCAATCGTCGCCTCCCGGATCAAATCCATGCGGTACTGCACCATGTCGAGCATTTGCTCGGTCAATTCGGTGATCGACAAGTACTGGGCCATGGCACTCAGGCTGTCGATGGTTTGCTTGAAGCTGCGCAAGCCCTGCGCCGTTCTGGAAGCAATGCCGGCGGATTCCGCTTCGTCCAGAAGATGGTACATCGAGATGCCGCGCTGTCCGGCCGCTTCCGCGATTTTGTCCATCGTCGTGGCGCCGATCCCCCGCTTCGGGACATTGATGATGCGCTGCAGGCTCAAATCATCATCCGGATTGGAAATCAGCCGCAAATAAGCGATGATGTCCTTGATTTCCTTGCGTTCGTAAAAGCGGATGCCCCCCACGATTTGATAAGGGATTTCCGATTTGATCAAAATTTCCTCCAGCACCCGGGACTGCGCATTCGTGCGGTACAACACGGCATGGTCGCCGTATTTTTGTCCCTTGGCCCGATTTTCCTTGATCACTCCGGTAATAAAATAACCCTCATCATGCTCGCTGTCGCCCTGAAAAATTTGCAGTTTCTTGCCTTCCTTGCGCTCGGTCCACAGCTTTTTCGGCCTGCGTCCCTTGTTGTTGGCAATCACTTCATTGGCTGCCTGCAGGATCGATTCTGTAGAACGGTAATTTTGCTCCAGCAGGACGACTTTGGCATTCGGATAATCCTTTTCAAAATTCAAAATGTTGCTGATATCGGCGCCCCGCCAACGATAAATCGACTGGTCGCTGTCGCCGACCACGCAAATCCGCTGATGCTTCTCGGCAAGCATCTTGCACAGCATATACTGCGCCCGGTTCGTATCCTGATACTCGTCCACATGGAGATATTGAAACTTGTGGCGGTAATAATCAAGAACCTCCGGGGATTGCTCGAAAAGCCGGATCGTCAGCATGATCAAATCGTCAAAATCCAGGGCATTATTGCTTTTCAGCTTTTTCTGATAATGGGTGTAAACCCGGGAAACCACGCCTTGATGGTAATCCCCGATGCTCTGTTCATAACTCTCGGGAGACACCAGCTCGTTTTTGGCCGAGCTGATTGCCGATAAAATGGCCCGCGGCTCGAATTTTTTCGTGTCGATATTCAAGTCCTTCATGGAATTTTTCACTGCGGACAGCTGATCGGTGGAATCGAGTATCGTAAAATTTTGCGAGTATCCGATTTTTTCGATATCCTTGCGCAGCATTCTGACGCACATCGAATGAAAGGTGGAAACCCACATGTCACGGGCTACCGGACCGACCAAAGCGGCAACGCGCTCCTGCATCTCCCGCGCCGCCTTGTTCGTGAAGGTGATGGCCAAAATGCCCCAAGGGGCGACATTCCTTGCAGCGATCAAATAGGCGATGCGGTGCGTCAGCACGCGTGTCTTCCCGCTTCCTGCTCCCGCCATGATCAACAGCGGTCCGTCTACTGACTCGACCGCTTCTTTTTGCCTGGGGTTTAAGCGCGACAGCGCCTGTATGATATCCAATGAGTTCATGCGTGCTATTCCTTCCTATTCCAGGATTTCGGTTTTGATTGCGGAAACGGTGCTTAAAGCAGCCTCGATGTTGTCATAAATGCAGTTTCCGACTACGATCGTGTCGGCTGCCTCGGCCGCTGCTGCAGCTTTGTCCGCATCATCGATGCCTCCGCCATAGAACAAGCGGGTGCGGCTGAGCACGGAAGCGACCTTCTTGAGCTCTTCCATATTGCCGAAGGCTCCGCTGTTTTCCAGATAAAAAACGGGAAATTGAAACAGCTTCTCGGCCATGCTCGCGTAGGCGATAAGATCCTGTTCGCTCAATTCGCTGTGCGCACTGCATAAACGCGCAACCGCAGATTGCGGATTGGTGATCACATAGCCCTCGGCGGCAATCCGTTCCCAAGGCATCACTGCGCCGTAGTCCTTAAGCGCCTGATGATGATGCCCGATGATCCATTCCCTGTCGGAGGTATTCAGGACAACCGGAATAAAGTAGAAATCAAAACCGGGGACAATCGCTTCGCGATTGGAAATTTCCAACGCGCAAGGCATGTCGTAACGCCGGATCCTGTTCAGCAGCTCCTGCGTATTTGCATAAGTCACCCCGGTCGAGCCTCCCACCATAAGGGCATCCGACCCCGAAAGGCATATCCGTTCCAACGCTTCCTCCGATAACGGCTTATCCGGATCGAGCTTGAACACATGCCGCCAACTTCTGAGCGAATCTATCACGAATAAACCTCCGCCTGATTTGTTCTGTCAGCTTTTTACGAAAAAAGACGAACAACTGTACTATCCAAAGTCTAAAATAGGAAGCCATCCGTGTCAATTCATTACCAAAAGAGAAAACCTCTACCCGAGTCCTCGCAAAGGTGAGCGACCGCGCTTAGAGGTGCAAGTAAACCTGGAAAAAACTTTCTCTTGTATTTGAGCGACTGCATTTTATTTCACCAATTGGCCGCGCGTGACTCCGAGCTGATTCGTAGCCTTCAGCGTCCGCCAAACCTGCGTGCCGGTAATTTCGCCGCGGATCGCCTTTTTGTAAAGCTCCAGCACCTGACTGACCTGCTGCGGCGTTTCTTCCAGAAATTCGATGCGGAAAGAACCGACGCCATGCTCCATGAAATGCTGCAGATATTCCGCGCCGGACTGTTCAATCGCATTGAATACCGTGTTGCGGCAGCCTTCGTCGACCCGTACCGGATGCGACATGCCGATCCGGTCCCTTAGCGAGACGCGGTGCTGCTCGCAAGGGCGGCCGCAGTTGGTGTAGTCCGTGCCTTCACTGAGGAAGGTGCAGTAGACGCAGTGCTCCGTGTGGAACATCGGCAAATGCTGGTGAATCACCACCTCCAGCTTGCCGTTATCGGTATGCTGCAGCAAATCGATCATCTGCTGGATGTTCAAATCATAGGAAGGGGTGACTCTCGACAAGCCCGCCTCCAGAAACAACTGCACGGTTTTGTGATTGGCCGCGTTAAGGGAAAAATCGCCGATCAATTCGGGGAAATCGGGATCCTGCCGCTCCTGCTTTGCCTTCAGGAATGCGTAAGCCGCCCCGGTGTTGCGGACCAGCACGGCATCGGGACGAAGCCGCAAAATGTTGTGGAAATAGCCGCTTTCCCCCGGCATATGAATGCGCGGCGAGGTCAAAGCGATTTTCTTGCCGGAGCTGCGCGCCGCATCCACGGCGGCCGGAAACTGCTTGATAAATTCAAAGTCGGCGATGATCAGATCGACATCGGTTTTGGCCGTTTCCTGCACCTGCTCAAGGCTGCGGCAAAGCACGCTAAGCCGCGGAGTCCCGCCTGCCTGCCGCGGCTTGAACGAAAAACCGTCCGCATCGGCATACGCATCCGCAGCTTGCCGTGTATAGACGGGAGGGGCTTGCCGCGCCATCAGCAGCTGTTCCACCGCCCTGCGGCGAAGGGCATTCAATTCTTTGACGGGAAGCATCACGTTATCATCGGCCATCTGCAATTCCAAGCCGGTGAGGACGAAGATCGTGCCGCCCAGACGCCCGAGCTGATCTTCCAGCAATTCCCGGGTCAACGGCCGGTTCAACGCCGCTTCCAGCGGAGCATCCGAATCCATCTCCACCTTGTTTCCCATGCGTTCATCCTTCCACCACGTTTTGAGCGGTCTTCCTGCCACCGCCAATGCCTTTACCGTAACGGGAAACACGCGGTAAGGCTTCTCGGTTTCGAAGGTCTCCCTCAGCCGTTTATCCAAATGGGGATCATTGGTTTTCCAGATCCGGTCGCCTACATGAAGCTTCTTCAGATTGACGTCATTTCTTCCCGGTACGATCTCGATTACGGCATGCTCCTGCGCCTGCTCCTCAAGCTTCCTGCCCTTTATGCGGATATCATACACTCTGCCGCCTTCCTCAGGTCGGGTCGGATCTCCGGCATCAAAGACGATCCCGTCTCCCCGTTTCAACGGCGCTTGAAGCTCACACAAGACCGCATCACGCAGCACTTCTTTCACCTTGCCGAGATATACGCCGCGGCTTTTCGGAAAGGTGCCCTCGACCAGCTGTTTGTTGTTGGTGCCCCGCAAAAATCCGAAGCTGAAGCCGCGGGAAAAACTCTGCTGCAGCTCCCGCAGCTCGTCCTGGGTCGGCTGCGGGTTTTTGCCTGTCAAATAGGCGTCGATCGCGCGGCGGTATTTGCCGACCACATTGGCGACATATTCCGGGCTTTTCAGCCGGCCTTCGATTTTGAAGGAGGTCACCCCCGCTTCAATCAGCTCCGGCACAAGCTCGAGCGCGGCCAAATCTTTAGGCGACAGCAGATAAGCGATGTCTCCCATCGGCTTGTGCTCTCCGTCCACCATCATATCGTAAGGCAGGCGGCAGGCTTGGGCGCACTCCCCGCGGTTGGCAGAGCGGCCGCCCCACATTTCCGAGGTCAGGCATTGTCCGGAATACGATACGCAAAGCGCGCCATGCACGAACACCTCCATCGGAAGCTTGGCCTGCTCGCCGATCGTTTTGATCTGTTTCAGGTTGTTCTCCCTTCCAAGCACGACCCGCTCAAGATGAAACGGCTTGGTGAATTCCACCGCCTCGGGAGAGGTGATGGTCATTTGCGTCGAGCCGTGAATGGGAAAATCCGGCGACAGCTCGCGAATCAGCTTGAGCAAACCGAGATCCTGGACGATGAGCGCATCCACTCCTGCATCCATACAAGCATTTACAAGCGTTTTTGCCTCTTCCAGTTCCTGCTCGAAAACCA
This sequence comes from uncultured Caryophanales bacterium, assembly GCA_964514665.1. Classification (GTDB taxonomy): domain Bacteria; phylum Bacillota; class Bacilli; order Paenibacillales; family KCTC-25726; genus CAZESH01. The sequence continues at coordinate 4,248 of CAZESH010000009.1, read as the reverse complement.
GAATGTTGAAGGTAACGAAGCCCTTCACCCCATAAGTGTGCAAAAATTTCATCACCTCGGGCAGCTCTTCCATCCGGAAGTTATGTGCCCGCACACGCGCATTGTATTTACCCACGCCGAAATAAACGGCATCCGCGCCGCCCGCCACTGCCGCCCGCATGCAATCCCAATCCCCTGCCGGCGCCAGCAATTCTATATCAGACATATTTTTGTCTCCTTTAAATGTGCAGCATCGCAGGCCGGTGAAGAGACTCCCCCTTCTGACCTGCATCGGTATTCACTCTTTTACAGTGTATCAAAAAAACCGCCGTCGTCCAAACTGCTGCAAACCTTGGGGCACATGAAAAACTCCGGGAACGGCTCCCGGAGTTTCATTCATTTTTAATATCTTAAAATCAGTTTTTGTTTTTCCTTACGGCCAAACCTACACATACACCGAACCCGCCCCATAGCAATAGAAAACCGGACAGCATCATGACTACTGCACTGGTGTTCATGCGACTCCCTCCTTCTGGCCGCTTGGCTCGAATTCCGGATTTTGATTTCTTAAGGTATGGAAATAAATGCCCAACATGAAGATAAGGACAGCCACCATCCAACTAAGCCCGATCAGGCTGTCCGGGTACCCGCCGTAATTTTTCTGCAAATCTCCCGATATTACCTTAATTGAACTGTAACCGAGAATGGCCGGGGTCGATACGACCAGGAAAAAATTCCACCAAGGTCCGATGCGGAAATCAGACAACCGGTTGCAATAATCCCTTGCCGCGTTGGTCTGGTTGAGGAACCATACCACCAACACCACCTCGACAAGTCCGGTCAATCCGACACTGATCGTGAGGATCGCACGATCCATGACATCCAGCAGATATAAGCCTGAGCCGGTAGAATAAACGAGGCTGATCAATGCCGCCAATCCGACTGCCCAATTGACCGCAGTGCTGCGGCGGGTATTGAACTTATCCCCGAACGCGGCAACAAATGTTTCCACGATCGAAATCAAGGAAGAGATGCCGGCAAAAATCAAAGACAGGAAGAACAAAACACCGATAAGGCCTCCCAGCGGCATTTGGTTCAAAATTTGCGGAAAAACAACAAACGCGAGACCTACGCCGCCTGTTGCCACTTGGTCGACGCCTACCCCTTGCTGATTGGCCATGAAGCCGATCGCTCCGAATACGGCAACGCCGGCGATCAGGCTGAATCCGCTGTTTGCAAACGCTGTCATAAATGCATTATTGTTAATATCCGATTTCTCCGGCAAGTAACTTGCGTATGTAATCATGATAGCGAAGGCAATGCTTAGACTAAAGAAAATCTGTGTATAAGCGTCAATCCAGGTGTTGGCATTTAGAATTCCGTCCCAGTTTGGCGTAAACAAAGCATTCAAGCCGATATGGGCGCCTTCCAGCGTCACGCCGCGAATGGCCATGATGATCACCATCAGCAGTAACAGCGGCATGAAAAATTTATTGGCTTTTTCAATCCCGTTTTTGACACCAAGCTTAAGTACGAGGTATACGACTGCCCATACCACAACCAGCGGCAGGAATACACCAAGCTGGATACCCCCCAATCCGCCAGCAGCCCAACTGGCTGTATCAGTCAAATGCAGATAGTCATGGAACAAGAACGTTTTGGTGTCGCTTCCCCAGCTTTGCGAAAAGGCGAAATAGGTATAAGCGATCGCCCAGCCGATAATGACGGAATAGTAAGTAGAAATCACAAATGAAATAAATACCTGCCACCATCCGAACCATTCCCATTTTCCCAATTTTCGAAAGGACAGCGGGGCTGATCCCTTCAATCGATGCCCCAGATAAAATTCCAGAATCAAGATCGGAAGACCTGCTGTGATTAGAGCAAAAAAATAAGGAATCAAAAAAGCCCCCCCACCGTCCTGGTATGCAATATATGGAAATCTCCAAATATTCCCCAGACCAATGGCGGAACCGATCGCTGCAAGAATAAAGCCGCTGCGTGTCCCCCACGTTTGCTTTTCTTGCATAAGGCTTCCCTCCTTTATGATTTCCTTTTCATCCATTATTTTACTATATAGAAGGACATCTTGTAAAATCATCGATTATCCGGAAATATATCTCGTTTGTTTGCAAAAAAAAACTCTATGACGAAAGTCAAAGAGTTTATCCTCCAAATACCGCGTTTTGAAAACTCTGCAGCGTACCCATCCAGTTCATCAGCATCAAGATGTCCAGACCTATAAAGATCAGAAGCACAACGGAACCGAATCCAAGCGAAAATTTGGTTTTATTCGGCGATCTCATCAGTCGGATCACTCCGATTGCAACCAAAATGGTAAACCCTATCATAAACCAATCAAATTGCACGAAATTGCTCATGATGTACCTCCTTCATGATTTCAAGCAGTCGCATATTTTATGTAATCCTCTTATATGTTAGCGTTCCTTAACCGGTTATGCAATAGTTATTATTAATTTTAACAACTTTGTCACGATTGATAAACAGCACGCCTTCCCGCTCGATCCCTCTTTAATATTTTCCATATCGCCGTGCGTTATACAGGCGGCCGCTTTATTTGGCAACCGCCTTTTTCTGACTTTGCTTCAATCTCTGCACCACATCTTCCGAGCGCTGCCGATCCCTTTCCAGCACCGGCTTCAGATAATGTCCCGTATACGACTGCTCCACCTTGACGATTTCTTCGGGCGTTCCGCTGGCAATGATCGTGCCGCCCCGGTTTCCGCCTTCCGGCCCCAAATCAATCACATAATCGGCCGTTTTGATCACATCCAGGTTATGCTCGATGACCAGCACAGATTCACCGGAATCAACCAGACGGTGAAGCACCTGCAGCAAACGGTCAATGTCGTCGATATGCAGCCCCGTCGTCGGTTCGTCCAAGATATACAACGTTTTGCCCGTGCTTCTGCGATACAATTCGGAGGCCAATTTCACCCGCTGCGCTTCCCCGCCGGAAAGCGTTGTCGCCGGCTGCCCCAGACGCATGTATCCCAACCCCACGTCCATCAGCGTTTGCAGCTTGCGGTGGACACGCGGGATATTTTTGAAAAATTCGCAGGCATCCTCAATCGTCATTTCCAGAACTCCGGCAATATTCTTGCCTTTATATTTGACTTCCAGCGTCTCGCGGTTGTATCTTTTGCCTTTGCAAATCTCGCAAGGCACGTAAACGTCGGGAAGAAAATGCATCTCGATTTTGATGATCCCGTCTCCACGGCACGCTTCACAGCGTCCGCCCCTTACGTTAAAGCTGAAGCGCCCTTTTTTGTAGCCGCGGATTTTCGCCTCTGACACACTCGAATACAGATCGCGGATATCGTCGAACACCCCTGTGTAAGTTGCAGGATTGGAACGCGGTGTACGACCGATCGGCGATTGGTCGATATCGATGACTTTTTCCACATTTTCGATGCCTTTGATCGCTTTATGCTCGCCTGGCCGCACCCGTGCTTTGTTGAGCTCCCTGGCAAGCGCCTTATATAAAATCTCATTGATCAATGTGCTTTTTCCCGAACCGGATACGCCGGTCACACAGGTAAACACCCCCAACGGGATCTTCACATTGACGTTCTTCAGGTTGTTTTCCTTGGCGCCCCTGATTTCCAGCCATTTGCCGTTCGGCTTGCGGCGTTCGGGAACAATGGCTATGAACTTCTGCCCGCTCAAATATTGTCCGGTGAGAGAATCGGGGTTATCCATAATTTCCTGCGGCGTTCCCTGGGCAACGACATGTCCGCCGTGAATGCCCGCCCCCGGGCCGATATCAATGATATAATCGGCTGCCAGCATGGTGTCCTCGTCATGCTCGACGACGATCAGCGTATTGCCCAAATCCCGCATATGCTCCAAGGTGCGGATCAGCCTGTTGTTATCGCGCTGGTGCAGTCCGATGCTCGGTTCGTCGAGAATATACAGCACACCCATCAAGCTGGAGCCGATCTGCGTAGCCAAGCGGATGCGCTGCGCCTCACCGCCGGATAAAGTGCCGGCAGCACGGCTCATCGTCAGGTAATCAAGACCGACATTGACCAAAAATCCCAAGCGCTCGCGGATTTCCTTCAAAATCAGATGGGCGATGATCATTTCCCGTTCGCTCAAATCCAAACCTTCAAAAAAAGTCAGCGCATCCCCGATCGAAAGATCGGTCACGTAGGCGATATGCTTCCCCTGCAGCGTAACAGCAAGGCTCTCCGGCTTTAAACGATTCCCTCTGCAGCTTTGGCAGGGCTTGGCACTCATATAGCC
>CAZESH010000008.1:0-33476 GCA_964514665.1 uncultured Caryophanales bacterium | reverse complement strand
GTTTCGGGACTGTCGACATCCAGAACACCGATCAGCCTCCCATCCCTAACCATGGGAACGACAATTTCCGAGCGCGATGCCGCATCACAAGCGATGTGCCCGGGAAAGCAGTGTACGTCTGCGACGACAAGCGTTGTCCGCTCGCTTGCCGCCTTCCCGCATACGCCTTTCCCAATCGGAATGCGCGTACATGCAGGCAAGCCCTGAAACGGGCCCAACACCAATTCGCTGCCGTCAAATAAATAGAATCCAACCCAATTGATCCGCTGCAAAAATTGAGCGAGCAGCGCGGATAAATTGGACAAGTTGGCGATTTTGTCCGGTTCGTCCTCCATCAGCGACACCGCTTGCTTGATGACGGTCTGATAATTCTCTTCTCTGCTTGGACCATACATTTCCCTATCAAACATCGATCGAATGTTCTCTCCTCACCCGTGATAAAATAAAAATGGGCAATCCCATTACAAAAATAACAAAAGCAGGTGACTTGATGAGCCGGATCTTTGTAGCCTTAAGCCCGGATTCAAAGCTAAAAGCAGAAATCAACCGCGCAAGCGTAGCTTGGCGGGATCAACTGAATTTCGCAAAATGGGTACATCAAGACGATCTCCACCTTACCCTGAAATTCTCGGAGAAGCTGATCAGCAGGAGCTCCCCGCGATCATCCGCAAGCTTGCCGCGATCGCCGCCGCACAGCGTCCCCTCACCTTGACGATTGCCGCTCCCGGAACATTCGGAGATCCCCGCTCCCCCTCCATACTGTGGCGCGGTCTGGAGGGAGACCTCGCAGCATTATCCGTCCTGCAGGAAAATGTGGAATCGGCAATGGAATCCCTTGGATTCCAGAGGGAGAAAAGGCCGTTTCGACCCCATCTCACTTTGGCGCGAAAATATAAAAATTCCGCACCGTTCCAGCCCCAACTGCTCGAACAATACCGCCTGCAGGCGCAGCCGCTTGACTGGGACGTTTCCGGACTTGTCCTGCTGCAGACCCGTTTCGGCTGGTCACCGATGTACGAAGAGGTGCAGCAATTTGTATTCGGCCTCCAGACTCCCGATTGATTTAACGATCGCCGTCCAGCAGGTTGCCGATTCCTCCCAGGATGCTGCCTTCCTCCCGTCTTCCGCCTATTCTCGCAGCTGCTGTAATTCGGTCGGCCATGCGGCTGAACGGCAGCGATTGAATCCAAACCTTGCCGGGACCGCGCAGAGTCGCGAAAAACAGACCCTCTCCGCCGAACACTGCGGTTTTGATCCCTTTTACAAAAGTAATGTCATAATCTACCGATGGCGTAAAGCCGACCAGACAGCCGGTATCGACTTTGATCACCTCGCCCGGCTGCAGCACCCGTTCGAATACCGTCCCGCCGGAATGCACAAATGCCAAACCGTCGCCTTCGATTTTCTCCATGATGAAGCCTTCACCGCCGAAAAAACCGGTGCCCAGCCTTCTTTGAAACTCGATGCCGATGGAAACGCCTTTAGCTGCACACAAGAACGAATCCTTTTGGCAAATGATCCTTCCGCCTAATTCGCTTAAATCCATCGCCAGGATTTTCCCGGGATAAGGCGCGGCGAACGAAACGCGGCTTTTCTGATAGCCTTCATTGGTGAATACCGTCATAAACAAGCTTTCTCCGCTCAGCAGACGTTTGCCCGCTCCCATCAGCTTGCCGACCAATCCCTGGTTTTGATTGCTGCCGTCTCCGAATATCGTATCCATGCGGATCTCGGCGTCCATCATCATCATCGCCCCGGCTTCAGCCACGACGCTTTCTTTCGGATCCAGCTCGATTTCCACAAACTGCATGTCATCCCCGTAAATCTTATAATCGATTTCATGTGCATTCATTTTACTTTCCTCCAATTTTATTGTTTGTTTGGATAAAACACATGACGCAGCTTTATCGTTCCGTCCAGTTCCAGCAGCCCGTAAGAATATTCAGGCTGAAAGCGCTTGTCCGTCGGCGAACCGGGATTGAACATCCATACATCTTCACGCTTTTCCATGAACGGAATGTGGGAATGGCCGAACACGATCAGATCGACCCGTTCGCGGCGAAAAGCGTCGAATGCTTTATCCTCCGTTTTTCGGCCGATTCCGGCATCGCCATGAATCAGACCGATTCTGAATCCTTCAAGCTGCAAAATTTTGCGCTTTCCGAATCTTTCGGCAAGCTCGTTTCCGTCATTATTGCCGGCTGCACTCTCCACCGGTGCAAACTGTTCGAACAGGTCAACAACTTCCGGGCCTGTCCAATCCCCGGCATGGATAATCAGCTCCGCTTCCCGCAGCGCCTCCGTCAAACGTAGGGGCAGCTGTTTGGCTCTGTGCGGCATATGCGTATCGGAAACGATGACGATTTTCATCCTTCATTCACCTCGGTTTCAAACTGACCCTTTTATAATAGCATATTTTATTTACAGAAAAAGAGGCATGGATAAACCCCGGGTTCACCCACACCGGCATTTATTTATGTTTTAAAATCTTCCCTTCAAAATAAACCACGGCTTCGTACATTAAAGTCGCTACAATGGCAATAATGAACAGGCTGCCGATTACCAGGGTAAAGTTGAAAACCTGAAAGCCGTAAATGATTAAATACCCGAGTCCCTTTTGCGAAACAAGAAATTCTCCGACAATGACCCCGATCCAGGAAAGCCCCACATTCACTTTCAAAGTCGATACGATTGTGGGAAACGAAGCCGGTAAAATCACTTTTCGGAAAATTTTTGCGCGGCTGCCCGCAAACAGACGTACGACCTTTATCAGATTGGAATCGACCTCCCTGAAGCTGTTGTAAATCACCAGTGTAGTGATAATCACCGTGACGGCAAGCGTCATGGCGATAATCGAGAGCATGCCCGGACCGAGACCGACGATAAAAAGCGGACCAAGGGCAACCTTCGGCATGCTGTTGAGAACGACAATAAACGGATCAAGCACCCGGGACAAGAATGGTGACCACCAAATCAAGGCAGCCAAAGCCGTGCCGAAAATCGTGCCCAGCAGAAAACCGATCACCGTTTCCATCACCGTCGTGGCAATATTGGGCATAAGCGAACCATCCAACAGCTTGGCGTATAAGAGCGCGATGATTTTGCTTGGATAGCTGAAGAGCAGCACATCGATCCACCTCATTCTGCCCGCAATTTCCCATAAGCCGATTGCCGCGATCAGGATGGCAAGCTGGGTTAGCAGAACGATTCTGCTCTGGTGTTTGCTTTTTTTGACATATTCGCTGTGAATCGATGCGGTCAGCCGCTGAATATCCCGCTGCTTTTGTGTTTCCGAAGTCTTCATGCGTTCAGCCCTTTCCTTGCGCTGATTCCAGACGCTTCCAGATCGTTTTGAAAATGTGTTGAAAACCGACTTGTTCCCGGGCTTGAAAAGGCAATTCCTTCCGGATTGCTTCGGCAATCGGTACCTCCCAACTGATTCTGCCCGGACCGCTTTCCATGACCAGCACACGATCGCTCATGGCGATCGCTTCGGAAATATCGTGGGTTACCAAAATGGCCGTCTTTTTGCGTTTTTTAAGCGTTTGAAAAACCAGATCCTCCAGCTTCAGCTTGGTTTGGTGATCCAGCGCGGAAAACGGCTCGTCAAGCAGCAGAAGCTGCGGGTCCGCGGCCAGCATCCGCGCCAGCGCCACACGTTGGCGCATGCCCCCGGAAAGCTGTGAGGGATAGGCGTCCATATAGCTGCCGAGACCCAGATCATCCAGCAAATTTTGCACATACAGCTCCGAACGGAAATCAAGTCGCCCCAAGAGCTCCAGACCGATAACGGCATTCTGCATGATCGTGCGCCAAGGAAATAAGTAATCCTGCTGCAGCATGTAGCCGGTCTTCAAGGACGGGCCGGATACAGGCTCTCCGTAAATTTCAAGCTTTCCCACGGTTGGAGCGATCAAACCGGCTATGATTGAAAGCAATGTCGTTTTGCCGCAGCCGCTTGGGCCCACTATACTGACAAATTCACCCGGCTTGACGGACAGCTGAATGTCTTGCAGCGCCGCAACCGCTTGACGCTTGCTGACATAAATCTGTGTAATGTCCTTAAGACGAACGGCATCCTGCACGATTCTTCGTCCTCCTTTTTCACTGCCGGCATCGGTTACTGATTTTGCATCGCTTTTTTGGCGAAAGACTCGTCGACAAGCGTATCGTGGGCAACATGGCTTTTCAGTTCCCCCGCCTCTGTCATGATGTCCTGCAGATGATTCCATTCCTCCGTATCGACGATCGGATCCGTTGCATAAGAGCCTTGATCACGGTAGCGTTTAATGACGCGCACGATGATCTTTTTATCCGTGTCGGGAAAATAGGACTGGATCGCTGCGGCCGCCTGTTCCGGCGTCTTTTGCTGGATCCATTGCTGTGCACGGTACAGCGCATTGGTAAACTTTTGGATCGTGTCGGGGTTGTTTTTTATAAAGCTTTGCTTGCTCATAAAAACCGTGTAGGGAAGGTGTCCGCTCTCCACGCCGAAGGAAGCGACAACATAGCCTTTTCCCTGCTGCTCGAATACGGTGGCCGTCGGCTCGAACAGCTGCACGAAATCGCCGGTGCCTGAAGCGAATGCCGAAGCGATATTGGCGAAATCGATGTTCTGGATCAGCTTCAAATCCTTGTGCGGATCAATGTTATGCTTTTTCAGCGTATACTCGCCTGCCATTTGCGGCATGCCGCCTTTTCTTTGACCCAAAAAAGTGCTGCCCTTCAATTGATCCCAGCTGAAATGCTCGATTGGCTTGCGCGATACAAGAAAGGAGCCATCGGTTTGCGTAAGCTGCGCAAAATTGATCACCGGATCGTCAGAGCCCTGCTGATACACATATATCGACGTTTCGGAACCGACAAGCGCAACATCAATCCCGTTCGACAGCAGTGCGGTCATCGTCTTGTCGCCGCCCCATGTCGTTGTCAGCTCAACCTGAAGTCCTTGGTCCTTGAAAAATCCTTGCGACAGCGCAATATATTCCGGCGCATAAAAAATAGAGCGCGTCACCTCGCCGACCCGGACCTTTGTGACCTCCTGCTTTTTCCCGCAAGCCGCCAATACCAACGAGCTTACCAGCAGCAAGGCCGTAAACATCAGAAAATGTTTCTTTCGCATATCCCCAGCCTCCAGTCTTTTTGATGATGTATGCTCCATCATATGCAGTTGCCCAGATTTGCGTTAAAAACAAAAAAACACCAAGCGTGAGCCTGGTGCAGATTGAAGGCAAAGTCAGTTAATAATGCGATTGGATCAAATTCATTTTCAAATCCCATATCTTTTGGCTGAGGTCCACCGGATAAACCGCAGGATTGAGTCTGCGCAAATATTCCGGCCAAAACAGGTCTAGCTGCTGTTGATGGTAGCTGCGGACCTGCTGCAGCGGGGGAATGTTGTATACCGCTTCGCCTTTTATAAAAATCGGCTGCAGCAGAGGGATCGCCCGATAGTTTTCTATACGTTTTTGCAAGAAGGGATGGGTCGGATCGAAAAGCTTGATTTTACCGCCCCGTTTGACCTCTTCCTCATCAAATAACGCAATGTAGTCGGCTTCCGCTTTTCCCGTTTCTCCATTCAAAATGCGGTAAACTTCCTTTTGACCTGGCGTGGTCACCTTTTCCGGATTGGCCGATATTTTGATCGTCGGCTCCATCGTGCCGTCCCTTTCCCTGGCCGCAAGCTTGTAAACGCCGCCGAGTGACGGCTCGTCTGCGGCCGTAATCAGCCTGGTTCCGATTCCCCAGATGTCGATTCGCGCGCCCTGCGCCTTCAAATCAAAGATCGTCTGCTCATCCAAATCGTTGGAAGCGACAATCCGTACCTCCCGAAGGCCGGCAGCATCCAGCATTTTTCTCGCTTGAATCGATAAATAGGCAAGATCTCCGCTGTCGAGACGGATCGATTTGAGACGAATGCCCTGCTCCGCCAATATTTTGGCGGCTTTAATCGCGTTCGGCACTCCGCTTTTCAACGTATCGTACGTATCGACCAGCAGCGTGACATGCTCCGGGCATGCCCTGCCGAAATTTACGAAGGCTTCCAATTCGCTGTCATGCATTTGTACCCAGGAATGCGCATGCGTGCCCGTTGCAGGGATTTCAAACATCATGCCGGCGCGCATGTTGGAGGTGAAATCGAATCCGGCGATATAAGCCGCGCGCGCTCCCCAAATCGCCGCATCGGCTTCCTGTGCCCGTCTCGTGCCAAATTCAAGCAAGAGATCATCGGGAGCGGAACGCTTGATGCGGGAAGCTTTGGTGGCGATCAAGGTTTGATAATTCATGAAATTGAGCATCGCCGTTTCAATCAACTGCACCTCGAAAATGCGCCCCTCCACGCGAACCAACGGTTCATTTGCAAATACCAGCGTGCCTTCCGCTGCCGCAAACAGATTGCCGTTAAAGCGAAAGCGCCGTAATTCCTCGAGAAATCCCCGTTGATAGTTCTCCGGCTGTTCACTCAAATAAGCGATCGTGTCTTCATGAAAAGCAAGCTGCTTGATATAATCAACGATCCGTTCAAGACCGGCAAAGACAGCATAGCCGTTGGAGAAGGGCAGCTTTCTGAAATAAGCGTCGAACACCGCCAAACGGTTATGAGTGCCGTTCATCCAATGGGCATACATCATATTTATCTGATATTTGTCGGTATGAAGCTCAAAGTCTGTATAGTTCATTGCAGCTCGGGAACTACATTCGGCGGAATCTGATCTTGCACGCCCAGCACCAAATTTTTGGCCGCCAGCATCGCCATTTCCAAACGGGTGGCGGCAGTGGCCGAACCGATATGGGGAACCAGCACCGCATTATCCAATTGCAGCAGCGGATTTTGCGGATCGATCGGCTCCTGTTCGAAAACATCCAATCCTGCAGCCTGAATCGTCCCTGTCTTCAATGACCGGACCAGCGCCTGCTCATCCACGGTTTGGCCACGCGATGCATTTATGAAGATCGCCGACGGCTTCATCATGGCGAACTGTTTCTCCCCGATCAACCGGTAAGTCGAATCTGTCAGCGGCACCATCAACAGCACGAAATCCGCTTGGTGCAGCAGCTCATCCATACTGCAGAATTGCGCTCCCACTCTTGCTTCGGCTGACGGATTGGGCCGCCGATTGGCGTACAGCACCTGCATATCGAAGCCGTGCACCGCTCTTTTGGCTACAGCTTCGCCTATTCTGCCCATTCCGATGATGCCCAGCGTTTTATGATGTACATCGGTTCCGAAAAGGCTGCGACCGGCTCCCTTTTCCCATTTTCCCGCCCGCATATAGCGGTCCAATTCCGGTATCCGGCGCGCAGACGCAAGCATAAGCCCGATAATCAGGTCGGCTACCGTATCATCCAGAACATAGGGTGTATGTGTACCTATAATGCCATGACGTTTCATATCCGCAAGCTCAAAATTGTTGTAACCGACAGAAGCCGTACTGACGACTTTGAGCTTGGGAGCATGAGCGAGCAGCTCTTCGTCAATCTTTTCGCCGGAGACGAAAAGCCCTTGCACCTCGCTAATTTGCTCCAACACCTGCGCTCTTGTCATCGGCACCTCGCTATTCCATACATTATGTTCGCAATGCTCTCCTATGTAATCCAAAACCTCTGCAGGCAGCTGCTGGTTGATCAGCACTTTGGGCTTCATCCGTTTCATCCTCTCCTCGATATTTCGTTAATAAATTCAAGTATACAGGATTCCATTTTTTCCCGGCAAGACCTTTACTTGTACAGCAAAAAAGGGATAAAATGGTCTCGTACAATTGAACGCTATCCTATAAACGACAGGGTGATTTGCATGACCCAATTATTCTCGCCGTTTTCAATCAAAGACATGACGCTTAAAAATCGGATCGTCATGTCTCCAATGTGCATGTATTCTTGTGTGCGCGAAGACGGAAAAGTAAACAACTGGCATCGCACCCATTATACATCAAGAGCTGTCGGTCAAGTAGGCTTGATAATGGTGGAAGCCAGTGCAGTCACACCCCAGGGCAGAATTTCGGCAAGAGATTTGGGAATTTGGGACGACGCGCAAATCGAAGGGCTTTCCGGATTGGTGGATCTTGTCCACGAACAAGGCGCGAAGATCGGCATTCAGCTTGCCCATGCCGGCAGAAAGGCCTCGATTGAAGGCAGCATCATCGCGCCTTCGGCGATCCGCTTCGACGAAACGTACAAAACGCCTCTGGAAATGTCCGAGGAACAAATCGCCGAAACCGTGCAGGCATTCGCTTCCGCGGCGGCAAGGGCACGTCAGGCGGGATTTGATCTGATCGAAATTCACGCCGCGCACGGTTATTTGATCAATCAATTTTTATCTCCTCTTGTCAACAAGCGCACTGATCCATATGGGGGCAGCGCCGAAAACCGCTACCGTTTCCTGAAAGAGATCATCAGCGCGGTCAAGATGAACTGGCACGGTCCTGTCTTTACCCGAATTTCAGCCAACGATTATCACCCCGACGGGCTCACGCCCGACGATTACGTGGAAATCGCCGGCAAAATGAAAGCGCAGGGCATCGATTTGATCGACTGCAGCAGCGGAGCGGTCGTACCGAACAAGATCGATGTCTATCCGGGCTATCAAGTGCCGTATGCGGAAAAAATCAAGCACGGTACGGATATCCCTACGGGAGCCGTGGGCTTGATCACAGGCGGTGCGCAGGCCGAAGAAATTCTCGCCCGGAATCAAGCGGATTTGATTTTTTTGGCCAGGGTGCTCTTGCGCGACCCGTATTGGCCGCGAACGGCCGCAGCCGAACTTGGAGTAAAGCTGGAAGCCCCCGAGCCGTACAAACGAGGCTGGATGTAATCCGCAGCAGCAAGAAAAGCCGATACCGGTTTTTATCCGTATCGGCTTTTTTCGGTTTTATGGCTGATTGATCCAGGAGAGAATGCTGTCGTAAGCGCGCTCCGCGTCACAATAGCCCAATTCATAAAACTTTTCCAGCTTGAGCGGATCCTTCTCTACGCGGCTGATCTTCAAATCGGCGCTCGGCTGGATCACGAACGCGCTTCCCTGCGCTTCCAGCTCACGCACATAAGCTACCGTTTCGTTGTAGATCCGGTGCCGTCTGATCATGGCCTCGACCAAGCCGGGATATTGCGGATACATCCTTTTGGCAAACCATGGATGTCGAAACGGCCGCTTCACGTAATCCTTGGTTTTCGTCATCACCACAAGATGCTTGCGATTGCCGTCGGCAATCGATTTGCGAATCGGAATCGGATCGGCCATGCCGCCGTCAAACAGCGTCATTCCCTTCAGCTGTACCGGCTGGGCAACAAAGGGCAAGCTGCTGGACGCTCTCGTTGCCAGGATCATGTCTTCTTCAACGTCATTGGAAAAATAAGCCGGTTCTCCGCTGAAGCTTTCGGTCGTGGCTACGACCAGTTTTTGCTTGCTGTCGGAAAACGTCTGAAAATCAAAGGGAACAAGCTGCTCGGGGATTTCACGAAATATGAAATCCATGCCGAAAATGCTTTTCTTGCGGATCAAATTGCGATAGCTTAAATATCTCGGATCACGCACAAAATCAACCGTCACCTGACGGTTTCTTCCACGCTGCTTGGACAAATACGACAAAGCGTTGCAGGCACCTGCGGAAACGCCGATCACATAAGGAAAATAAAGCTCGCGATCCATAAAAAAATCCAATACGCCGCCGGTGTATACGCCCTTCATGCCTCCACCTTCCAACACAAGACCGACGTTCTCCATGTTTTTCACCCGCCTGCCCGGAAATATCCATTACTCTTCCCATTGTGATATCTCTATTTTATGGAAAATAGTAAAAAAAGCAAAGAAAAAAGCGCAGCTTCAACTGCGCTTCGGCGATTGTCACAAAGCAAGCGGGCACCCTCTATGTCACTCGAAACGATCCGGTTCCGAATGCGCACAGATTTCCCGCGCTGTCCAACACTTTTCCCTGGACGGTAAGCGTTCTTTTCGTATGATGAAGGATGACTCCCTCCGCCGTTACTTTTCCGTCACGTATCGGGGCCAAAAAATGCACGTCCAGATTGCTGGTGACGATTTTTTCCTCCGGCATGAGCGCCATCGCCGCGAGTCCCATCGCCGTGTCCATCAGACTGGCCGACACCCCGCCATGGAGAATGCCCATCGGATTCAGATGGTGGCTTTTCAACTCCAAGGAAATAACCGCGCTTTGCCGGGTTACCGATTCCAAGGAGCAGCCCAAATGCCCCCAAAAGGAAGCTTCCGCCGATTTTTCCAAGCTTTTGATTCTGTTTTCAAATTGTTTTTGCAAATCTTCCATATTCGCATAGCTCCTTCTCCGCTGCACCCTGGAACCCGTTACACACGGTGTTGTTTTTTCTCTGTCTCTTCTTCCTGCAGTTTTCTTCTCAATACTTTCCCCACAAACGTCTTGGGCAATTCCGTGCGGAATTCGTAGAAACGAGGAACTTTAAAGGCCGCAAGCCTTTCCCTGCACCAGGCTTCCATCTCCTTTTCACTCAGCTTCACGCCCGCTTTGGGGACAATGAACGCTTTTACCGTTTCTCCCCTGTATTGATCGGGAATGCCGACCGCCACCGCATCCATCACACCCGGATGCTCGAACAGCACCTCCTCGATTTCACGCGGATAAATATTAAATCCACCGGCTATGATCAGATCCTTTTTGCGGTCCATGATATAGAAAAAGCCTTCCTCGTCCATTACCGCCAGATCGCCGGTATGCAGCCAGCCGTTTCTGAGCGCGGCAATCGTCTCCGCAGGACGGTTCCAATAGCCTTTCATCACCTGCGGCCCTTTGATCACCAACTCGCCGACCTCGCCGATTTTCAGCTCTTCGTCGCTTTCCATATGAACCACGCGCGCATCCGTATCGGGGAAAGGAATGCCGATCGAACCGCTTTTGCGTTTTTCCCAAATCGTATTGCAATGGGTCACAGGCGATGCCTCAGACAAGCCGTAACCTTCGATCAGGCGGCCGCCGGTCAGCTTTTCGAAACGCTCCTGCACCTCCAGCGGAAGCGGCGCCGACCCGCTAATGCAGTATTGGATCGAGGATAAATCGTATTTTTGGATATCGGGATGGTTGATTAAAGCGATATACATGGTGGGCGCCCCGGGAAAAATCGTCGGCCGCTCCCGTTCAATCAGCTTAAGGATCGCTTCGGCTTCAAACTTCGGAACGATCAACAGCTCGCCGGCGGTATATACGGATTGGTTCATCAGCACCGTCATGCCGAACACATGAAAAAAGGGCAGGGCGGCCAAATACTTCTCCTTGCCTTGCTCGATCCGCGAAGACCAAACCTTGGTCTGAATCGTGTTGGCGATTAAATTGCAATGGGTCAGCATCACGCCTTTGGCGCCGCCCGTCGTGCCGCCCGTATACTGCAGGAGCGCGAGATCGTTTTCCCCGTCAATTTGCGCCATGATGGGTGTGGAGGCGGAATTTGCCAGCACACCCTCTAACGATTCGACTCCGTCTGAATAGGCAATACGCGGGGAATTCCCCTGTGTTTTTTGGCGGATCGCATACAGCAGGTTTTTCGGAAACGGAAGTGCGCTTTGCAGCTTCGTCAGGAATATATGCTTCAGCTTGGTTTTTTCGCGAATATGGGCAATTCGCGGGTAAAGCGAATCCAGCGTGACGATCGCTGCCGCCTCGCAATCGCCCATATGATGTTCCAGCTCGCGTTCCTTATACAGCGGATTGGTCTGCACAACGATCGCTCCGGACATCAGGATGCCGAAGAACGCGGCAACGGTTTGCGGGCAGTTGGGCAGCATCAGCGCCACCCTGTCCCCCTTGGCGATGCCCCTCGCCTGCAGAGCGTTGGCAAAGCGCCGGCTGTCTTCAAGCAGACGCTGATAATTCGTCTTTTTCCCGAAAAAATCAATTGCCCAGTGCTGCGGGTAGTGGGCTGCCGTATCCACCAAAAATTGCGCCAAATTATGCTTCGGATAATCATAATGCCGGGAAATTTCCTTCGGGTAGTGGTTATGCCAAACCTTGTCTTCCATCTTAAAACCACCCTTTCATCCGCATCGATTCCGTTCAAGCGTTACAGGACGTACCGTTCCGCCTGAATCACGCGCTGCGCCAAAGCCCTTTTGACAGCCAGCGTATTGAGCGGATTTTTTCTGGCCAATTTACGCAGTACGGAAAGCTGGGTTCTTAAGGTGTCGCCCGATTCCATGTAACTGAGCGCTTCCTTGGCGGCCGCTTCGACTGCCGCGAAAGCTTCGTGCACATAAATTCGAGTCATCTCGATGTAGCTTGCCGATTTTTCTTCTCCCGCCTTGGCGATTTGTTTTTTCGTCCGCAGCAGGGCGCTTTCCATCGCATAGGTCATGATCGTGATATCTGCCAGCAGGCTCAGCACTTCCTGTTCCGCTTCAAGCTTTTGCTGGTATTTTTGAACGGCAATGCCGCCCGCAAGCAGGAAGATTTTCTTTGGCATGGAGACCGCATGCGCCTCATCCTCAAGCATGGCCTCGAATATAAGGCACGGAACGAGTTGCAAAATTTCCTGCTGCAGCGCCTGCGCCTTCTGCAGCAGCGGAAGCTCGCCCTTCATGGCCTTTCTCACGAGCGTGCCGGGAATGAGCAGCCGGTTGATTTCATTGGTCCCTTCGAATATCCGGTTGATCCGCGAGTCGCGATACCCGCGTTCGATCCGGTATTCCTGAAGAAAGCCGTAACCGCCGTGAATTTGCACGCCTTCGTCGATTACGAAGTCGAGCGCCTCCGAGCCGAACACTTTGTTGATGGAGCATTCCAGCGCGTATTCAGCGATTCCCTTGGCCGCCTGCAGCCCGGCATCGGCGGCGGAGAAATCAAGCGAACTCGTGCCGCTGTCGATCATCCCGGAAGTGCGGTAGACCATGCTTTCCAGCACGAACGTCCTGATGTTCATCTCCGCAAGCTTCTTGCCGATCAGCGGAAACGAAGCGATTGCACTGCCGAATTGGGTGCGTTCATTGGCGTATTTTGCACTCAGGGCAATCGCGTCCTTGCACGCGCCTAGACAACCTGCCGCCAGCTTGAAGCGTCCGATATTGAGGATGTTGAAGGCAATCACATGGCCCCGCCCTCGCTCGCCGAGCAAGTTTTCCGCCGGAACTTCGGCGTCCTCCAAAATCAGCGGACAGGTCGAGGAGCCTTTGATGCCCATTTTCTTTTCCTCCTTGCCGATGCTGACGCCCAACATGCCGCGCTCGACAATAAATGCGGAAAAATCGCTGCCGTCGATTTTGCAGTAGACGATAAACACATCGGCAAAGCCGGCGTTCGTGATAAACTGCTTTGTGCCGTTCAGGCGATACGTCTTACCGTCTTCGGAAAGCTTCGCCGTCGTCTTGGCGCCAAGCGCATCCGAGCCGGATGTCGGCTCTGTCAAGCAGTAGGCGGCAATTTTCCGGCCGCTGGCCAAGTCGGGCAAATACTTCTGTTTCTGCGCTTCCGTGCCGAAGAACACGATCGGCAGCGTGCCGATGCCGACATGGGCGCCGAGCGACAGCGCAAAGGAGGAAGCCTTTGACAAATGCTCGCTGATCAGCGTGGTGCTGACCTTGTCTAACCCCAGCCCGCCGTACATTTCCGGCACGTCGGCGCCGAGCAGTCCGACATCTCCCGCCTTGCGCAGCAGACCCACGGTCAAATCGTAATTTAGCTTTTCAATTTCCTCGTCATGCGGCAATACTTCAGTCGCCACAAAATCCTGGGTCGTTTCCGCGATCATCCGCTGTTCCTCGGTGAAATCCTCGGGCGTGACCACCTGCCGATAATCGATATCGGCTACCACAAAGCTTCCGCCAATTATTTTTTCCATCCTCATCTTCCCTCTCCTTTACCGTGATTTAACGGTATTATTCGGCATGCACTTCAAAAACGCCGGCGGCCCCCATGCCGCCTCCGATACACATGCTGACCACGCCAAAGCCGCCGCCTCTGCGTCTCAGCTCGTAAATCAGACTGGCCGAGAGTTTCGTTCCGGTGCAGCCGAGCGGATGGCCGAGCGCGATCGCACCGCCGTTTACATTCACCCGCTCTTCCTCCAATTCCAGCTCGCGGATGATATGCAGGCATTGCGAGGCGAACGCTTCGTTGATCTCATAGATTTCAATGTCCTGCTTGCTGAGTCCGGCCATTTTCAACGCCTTCGGAATCGCTTTGACCGGACCTACGCCCATGATTTCCGGCTCTACCCCCGCCAAGGCGAATGAACGGAAGGTGGCCAGCGGCTTCAAGCCAAGAGCATCCGCACGCTGTTTGCTCATCAGTACGGCGGCAGCCGCGCCATCGCTCATCTGCGAGGAATTGCCGGCCGTTACCGTGCCGTTCATGCGAAACGGCGTCGACAGCCTTTCCAGCGCCTCCATCGAGGTATCCGTACGCACCCCCTCATCGTTTTCGAAGACGAGCGCCCGTTCCCAATGTTTCCCCTGTTCATCCACGCCTTTCAATGTCGTATGCACGGGGACGATTTCCGCTTTGAATTTCCCCTCTGCGATCGCCTGCGCAGCTTTGCGGTGGGAAGACAAGGCAAAGCGGTCCTGATCCTCCCTGGAAATGCCGAAACGCTCCGCCACATTTTCCGCGGTCTGGCCCATGCCGATATAGATTTCCGGCATATTTTCGACAATCCACGGATGAGGAGCGGGCTTGAAGCCGCTCATCGGCACATGGCTCATCGTCTCCACGCCGCCGGCAATCACCACTTCCGCATGACCGAGCATGATCCGCTCCGCCGCAAACGCGATCGACTGCAGACCCGAGGAGCAAAAGCGATTGATCGTCAATGCCGGCACGGTTACCGGAAATCCCGCATAGAGGGAAATGTTCCGCGCCACGTTCAGTCCCTGCTCACCCTCCGGCATGGCGCAGCCGATGATGATGTCCTCCACATCCTCCTTCTTCAAGCCCGGCGCACGTTCGACAGCCGCCTGCAGCGCCGTTTTCCCCATATCCTCCGCTCTGGTTTGCGACAAGCTTCCTTTTCCCGCTTTACCCACGGGCGTTCGCGCGATTGATACGATTACCGCTTCATTCATCAAGCTTCATCTCTCCTTTCTTCCCTTTCGCTTAATTGCGCAGCGGCTTGCCGACAGCCAGCATATGCTGCATCCGCTGCTGCGTTTTCGCTTCCCCGCACAAACTGAGGAACGCCTCCCGTTCCAAATCAAGCATGTACGCTTCGCTTACCTCGGTTCCCGCCGGCACGTTTCCGCCGCACAGCACATGCGCCAATTTGCCGGCAATCAACAAATCGTGATCGCTGATCAGGCCGCTTTGCTTCATCGCGTAAGCGCCCATCTGCAGAACAGCTCTGCCGTCCTCGCCGAGGACGCGGATTTTCTCCGGCATTTTCGGCACGTAGCCTCTTCCATCAAGTTCCAGCACAGTTTGTTTGGCCTCGTAAATCAGACGTTCGCGGCTGACAACGACACGGTCCCGCTCCTGCATAAGCCCGAGCTTTTTGGCATCGTCCGCGCTGGAGGAAACCTTCGCCGTGCCGATCGTCATGAAAATCTTGTTCATCATCGGCTGCAGATCGATTTCCCGATCGGGGTGTGCGCTGCTTAAGCGGCGGGCCATTTCCTTGCAGCCGCCGCCGCCCGGGATCAAGCCGACGCCTGTTTCCACCAGACCGTAGTACGTCTCCGCCGAGGCGCATACCCTGTCCGCCGCCATGCAAGCCTCCACGCCGCCGCCCAAGGTCATGTGGTGGGGAGCTGCGACCACCGGCTTCTCGAAATGACGCAGCTTGAGAAACGTGTTCTGGAAGAGGCGGATGATTCCGTCTATTTCATCCCATTCTTCGTCCTGCGCCTCCATCAGCAGCTGCATGATATTGGCGCCGACACAAAAGTTTTTGCCTTCGTTCGCAATCACCATGCCGCGGAAATTGCGCCGCACCTCCTCCATGCTCTGCGCGACCATGATGAGAATGTCGGCGCCGATGGCGTTGTTTTGCGAATGGAACTCCAGACAGGCCACACCGTCGCCGATGTCGATCAGGCTGGCGCCGCTGTTCGCTTTGACCGTTTTATTCTGCTGCTTAAGCGTTGCAAGCGAGATGAACTGCGGCTTCTGTTCAAGCTCGCGGTACATTTGATTGGCGACATAAAAGCGTTTGCCGCTCTCCGTGCGGTAAAAACTATCGTTTCCGGCCGCGATCCATGCCTGAACCCAGGCGGGAACAGTCAGACCTTCCTGCTCCATTCGCTCAACCGAAGACTTCAAGCCGATGGCGTCCCACGTCTCGAAAGGACCCTGCTGCCAATTAAAGCCCGCACGCATCGCCATGTCGATATCGGCAATCGTATCGGCGATCTCGCCCAGCTTATCCGCCGCATACACGAGCACGTGCTTGAGAATATCCCAAGCCAATCCGGCATAACGGTCGCCGCCCGAGAGCAGCGCTTTCGTTTTCGCGGCAGCTCCTTTGGCCAGCTTGGCGGCCTCGAGCGAAGCCCCGCCAACTTTCTTTCTCGGTACGTATTCCATGGTGGATAAATCAAGCGAAAGAATGCTGCTTCCCTCCGCGGTCTTGATCTTTTTATAAAAGCCTTGGCCGCTTTTTTCCCCGAGCCAGCCCCGCTTGATCATCTCGAGCAGCGGTTCGGGAGCTTGAAATTCCGCTTTTTCCCGTTCGTCAGTGACATGATGGAATACATTGCCCGCAACGGACGCAAAGGTATCCAGGCCGACCAGGTCCAGCGTGCGGAAGGTGGCGCTTTTCGGCCGTCCCATCGCAGGTCCGGTCACTGCGTCGACCTCATCCACGGAATAACCTTTTTCAAGCATTTCCCGCAGCGTGACCATCAGGCCGTAAGTCCCGATGCGGTTGGCTATAAAATTAGGCGTATCCTTCGCTGTAACCACGCTTTTTCCCAAGCGGGATTCCCCGAAATCGCCCATGAACCGGGCGATGGCCGGATCGGTATCGGCACCCGGAATAATTTCCAGCAGCGGCATATAGCGCGGCGGGTTAAAAAAGTGCGTGCCCAGGAAATGCTTCCTGAAGTCTGCTCCGCATTCGGCTGTCATGGCATTGACGGAAATGCCCGAGGTGTTGGTGGAGACAATGGTTCCCGGCTTCCACACCGTTTCGATGCGCTTCATCAGCTGCGTTTTGATCGGCAAATTTTCCACGACCGCTTCGATAATCCAATCCGCATCCCGCAAACGCTCCAAATCATCCTCGAGGTTGCCCGGCACGATGCGTTCTGCGAATGCCTCCGTATACAGCGGGGAAGGTTTTGCTTTTTTCAGCTTCGCGATCGCGTCCGCAGCCAGCCGGTTTCTCACCTGGGGCGACTGCAGCGTCAAGCCGGACGCGCTTTCCCTCTCCGTCAGGCTCTGCGGAACAATGTCCAGCAGCAGACAGCGGATGCCTACGTTGGCCAGATGCGCGGCAATCGACGAGCCCATAATCCCCGATCCGATCACGGCGGCCTTGTGTATGCTGTAACTCATGCGTCATTCCTCCCAATAAAAGTTGATTTTGATCTTGACCTTGAGCGGGAATCCCGCTTTACGGACAGAGAAACACGGTTCATGCGGTTCCGAATACGGCCAGCTCCAGCACCTCGGCAATATCCCTGGCTTTCACCCGCTCATCCGCTTCCATCTGCTTCGTGCCGTCCTCCAGCATCGTCAGGCAGTAGGGACAGGCGCTGCCGATCATTGTCGGACGAACCTCCAGCGCTTGTTCGGTGCGAGCCTGGTTGATCCGCTTGCCTGACGTTTCCTCCATCCACATTCGCCCTCCTCCGGCACCGCAGCACATGCCGTTCTCCCGGCTGCGCTCCATTTCCACCAATTCCACGCCTTCGATCGCGCGGAGAATGCTGCGCGGCGGATCATAAACATCGTTGTAGCGCCCTAAATAGCAGGAATCGTGATAGGTGATGCGCTCCTCCACACGGTGCTTCGGCTTTAACTTGCCTTCCTGCAGCAAGCGGTCGAGCAGCTCGCTGTGATGTATCACCTCGGCTTCCAAACCGAAATCGGGATACTCGTTCTTCAATGTGTTGTACGTATGCGGACATGCGGTGACAATCCGCTTTACACCGTATTTGCGAAAGGTTTCGATGTTGTCCGCGCACAGCTGCTGAAACAAAAGCTCATTGCCCATTCTGCGCGGCGTATCGCCGGAATTCTTCTCCTCGCTGCCGAGTATCGCGAAATTCACTCCCGCTTCGTGCAGCAGGCGAACGAACGCTTGTGAAATCTTGCGCGTGCGGTTGTCGTAAGAACCCATCGAACCGACGAAGAACAGCAGCTCGAAGTGCGGATTTTCCCGTACCGTCGGCACCTTGAACCCTACAACCTCTTCCGTCCAATTGCCGCGGTCGCTGCGGCTGATTCCCCATGGATTGCCCTGCCGCTCGATGTTCTGCATCGCACGCTGTCCGTCGTGCGGCACGCTGCCCTCCATCAGCACGAGATGACGGCGCAAATCGATAATTTTGTCCACATGCTCATTGCCCACCGGGCATTGGTCCTCGCAGTTGCGGCAGGTCGTGCAGTCCCAAATTTCCTCCTCCGTCATGACGTCCCCGATCAGCTCGAGATCCTCTGCCTTGCGCTCCGTCTTCGTCCACGCCGCCTGCTGTCTGGCAATGGTCGGCGAAATATTGACGATATCTTCTCCGCTCCAGCCGGCACCGCTTGCCTCATGGTCGGTCAAGCTGTGCGCGCCGCTTTGCAGGAAGGCGAATGCCGGCACCCAAGGCGAGTTCGAACTGAGTACCGCTCCTTTTTCCGTCAAATGATCGCGCAGCTTGGCGATCAGATGCATCGGCGAAAGGAATTTCCCCGTATTGGAGGCCGGGCACACATTCGTGCAGCGGCCGCATTCCACGCAAGCATAGAAATCGATCATCTGCTTTTGCGTAAAATCCTCGATTTTGCCGACACCGAAGCTTTCCGCGTTCTCATCCTCCAGATCGAGCTTGGTGAGGCGGCCGGGCGGCTCTTTGCGGCGGAATAAAATGTTGAAGGGCGCGACCATCAAATGAAAATGCTTCGTTTGCGGCACGTAAACCAAGAAGCTGAGCAGAATGAGCAGGTGCAGCCACCATCCGAGATAGAACAGCACATGCGCCGCGTGCGGACCGACGCCCGAAAAAACAAGCGCCAGCAGCGAGGAGATTGGAGCAAGCGGAGAATACGCTTCTTGCTGCCACAGCCTTTCAAAGGCAAGTGAAAACAGCACGGAAAGCATCAGGAAGAAAATAAAGAAGATCACAAGACTCGGTTTCCAGCCTCGCTTCAGCCTTTTCAGCTTCTCACCATAGCGGCGGTAAGCGGCGTAAGCGGTGGCGCAGAGAACCAGAAAAACCGTCGTTTCCTGCAGCAGGCCGAAGTAGGCATAACCGGGAAGCGGCAGCCCTCTATGGACAAGTCCTTTAAGGATCAGATCCAGCGCCCCGAATTGCAGGATGATGAAGCCGTAAAAAAGGATGACATGCATGACGCCGCTCTTTTTATCCTTCAGCAGCTTTTTCTGACTGAACACCATCGCCAGCATATTGCCGATGCGCGCAGGCAGATCGGATATCAAATCAACGGGTCTGCCAAGCCGGATATACCCGATTCTGCGGGCGACCACCGTAACGAACAAAGCTGCGCCGTAACCGGCCGCAAGCAGGAACAGCAGAAGTTGAACCAACTGAGCGATCATTGAAATCCCCTCCCATGGGTATGTGGACAGGCCGCAAGCGCTTACAAAACCGCGATTAAAAAGAAATCCTCATAGCAACTATATGTACGCGGCCGCCGTTTCACGATTGATAAACGATTTTACCCTTACGATGCTTGGGATTGACATCCGCTTTGGCGTCAAATACAATGGAATCATAAAAATGAATGAGTATTCATTCAGTTTCAATCAGATTGTATCACCGGGGTGAAAAAATGACAAGTGCCAATCTACCTGCCGAAAAAGCAGCGAACAAAAAAACCGATAAAACCGAGCTTATTCTCGAAGGAGCTTTAAGAGCCTTTGCCCGTCACGGCTTTCACGGCACGCAGGTGGCGAAAATCGCCAAGGAAGCCGGTGTCGCGGACGGCACCATCTATCTTTATTTCAAAAGCAAGGAGGAAATCCTGATCCGCCTGTTCGAGGTCAAGCTGGGCAAATTGGTGGAGAAATTTCATGAAACGATCCGCCAATCCTCCAATGCCAAGGATGCTATCCGCAGCATTTGCGAAATACACTATACCGAGCTGGAAAATAACAGCGATCTCGCTTATGTGACGCAAATCGAGCTGCGGCAAAGCTCGCTCAATCTGAGAAAGGCCATCGGCCAGTCCGTCAAGCCTTACTTCAAGCTGATCGAAAGCGTACTGCTGCAAGGTATTGACGAGGGGATTTTCCGGCCGGAGATGGATGTCAAGCTGACCCGCTTGCTGCTGTTCGGTGCGATGGACGAGGTCGTCACTTCCTGGCTGATCTCCGGAAAAAAATATTCGCTGAAAGCGCAAATTGACGGAACGGTTGCCTTTTTTTTAAACGGCATTTCCCATTGATAGCTTAAGGAGGGCATTGTAATGGAAATTGTAGTGCTGCTGAAGCAAACCTTTGACACGGAGGAAAAAATCGTATTCGAGCAAGGTGAAATTTCTCAGGAAGGCGTCAAATTCATCATCAATCCTTACGACGAATATGCCGTAGAGGAAGCGATCCGTCTGCAGGAGAAACACGGCGGAAAAGTGACGGTCGTATCCGTCGGCCCGGAACGCTGTGCGGAAGCGCTGCGCAGCGCGCTGGCGATGGGCGCAGATGAGGCCGTACTGATTGATGACGAGCGCATAACCGGGGATGAATATGCGGTGGCGCGCGTGCTCCATGGTTATGTGTCCGGCTTGAAGCCGGATCTTCTCTTGGGAGGTTATTTCTCCGTCGATAACGGTGCCGGACAGGTGGCCGTCCGTTTGGCGGCGTTGCTGGATATCCCGCATGTCGGATCGATCACCAAGCTTGAGCTGGACGGCGATTCCGCGCTTGTACGCCGCGATGCCGAAGGAGACGAGGAAACGGTTGAAGTCAAGCTGCCCGCGTTGTTTACCGCTCAGCAGGGCTTGAACGATCCTCGCTACCCTTCCCTGCCCGGAATCATGAAGGCCAAGCGCAAGCCTTTTGCCCGGCTAACGCTTGACGATCTCGGTTTGAGCGAGCCGGATATCGCTGCCAGAACGGCGCGTCTCGGCATTGAACCGCCTCCTTCCCGCAAGGCCGGACGAATTTTGCAGGGCGAGCCGGAAGATCAGGTCAAAACGCTGGTGCAAAGCCTTAGAAACGAAGCCAAGATCATCTAAAATCGGGCAAGGAGGTATTCAACATGGATAAAAGCGTATTGGCAATAGCCGAGATTCGTGAAGGAAAGCTGCGCCGGGTTTCATTGGAAGCGCTGACCGCGGCGAAAATCGCGGCGGGTCCGGAGGGTGCGGTCGATGTACTGCTCATGGGCAGCGGTGCTGCGGCCCATATCGGCGAGCTGCAGCAAGCGGGCATTCGCCAAATCCTGCTTGCCGACCGTTCCGAGCTCGAGCATTACCGTCCGGAGGCTTATGCGGCGGTCGCCGGTCAAGCTATCGATCAACTGTCACCCGCTGCGGTGATTTTCGGTCATACGGCGATCGGGCGAGATCTCGCTCCGATCGTCGCGGCCAAATACGGATGCGGACAAATTTCCGACGTGATCGCCATGGAATGGCAGGACGGGACGTTGAGATGCAAGCGGCCGCTTTATGCGGGGAAAGCTTTCGAAACGAGAACGTTCCGGGAAGGGCTGGCGGTGCTGACGATCCGCCCCAACAATTTTCCTGCGGCCGAAGCAAGCGGAAACGGCGAAGTCGTGGAAATGTCCGACACCTTGCCTTCTCTTCGAACGGTGGTCAGGGAAGTAGTAAGAAAAGCTTCGGGGAAAGTCGATTTGACGGAGGCGAAAATTATCGTTTCGGGCGGCCGCGGAGTGAAAAGCGCAGATGGCTTCAAGCCCCTGCAGCAGCTGGCGGATGTGCTGAACGGGGCCGTCGGCGCATCGCGGGGAGCCTGCGACGCCGGTTACTGCGATTACGGTCTGCAGATCGGGCAGACCGGCAAGGTTGTGACCCCGGAACTCTATATCGCCTGCGGAATCAGCGGTGCGATCCAGCATTTGGCCGGGATGAGCCAGTCGCGGGTGATCGTTGCCGTCAACAAGGATCCCGAGGCGCCGATATTCAAGGTCGCCGACTATGGCATCGTCGGCGACTTGTTCGAGATAGTGCCGCTTTTGACCGAAGCGTTCCAGGAGTTGCTGCAGGGAGAATAAACCGACGCTGCCATTCGATGATCTCATGTAAATGTAATGCCGAAGAACAAAATAACTGCCTTCTTGAAAGGCATCCCGGTCAGCTCCAATGTCTACATCAGACAGCGGCTCCATTGCTAAAAATCGATATTAGCCTGACGCCATCAATCATGCGCTCCAATGCTAAAAATCTACATTACTGGTAACTTGACGACTCCGATCATGCGCTCTAATGGTGAAAATCGAAATTACTGATTACCCGACTGCTCCGATCACGAACTCTAATGCTGAAAATCGAAATTGCTTATTACCCGATACTTTCGAACGAACATGCCAATGTCGAATACCGCAATTACAAGCAATTATAACAAGCTTAAAACGCGATAATCCCCAAGAGGAACCAACCTTCTAGCGATACTCCTTCTTCACTTCCTCCAATGCGCTCAAAGCGAGCTGCGCCCACTCGTCTCCCCTGCCGCGCAGCTCGGTTTCGTGCGAATCCAAGGCGTTTTGCAGCGACTTCGCGTAATCGGGCACCTCACCGTGATACGGTTCAAGCACGTTCAGCGGAACCAAAGCGATTTCTCCGAAAGCCAGCGCCTTGCGCGGAAAGAAACGGGCGGCATCCGCATGGTAAGGGTGATGCAGATCGCCCTGCAGCGGATGCTGCAGCACTGCCAGAACTTTGATCAGAGCTTTTTGCGGCGATCTCACCTCGATCAGCTCCCCGACATAGCTCCCGGATTTATATTCAGCCTTAACAAATCCTCCTGGTTCGTTGTTCAATGACATATGGACTCTCATCCTTTCCTTGGATATAAAAGTGTGCTCCTGCAAATTTTCATGTAGAATAAAAGTTGGTCTTTCCATTTTATCACAAACATAGTCAGGAGCATGCAATGATGAGCACCGCTTTTGATTTTACCGTAGGAAGCATCCGCAAAAAAATGATTTTGTATTCACTGCCCGTCCTGTTCAGCAATATTCTGCAGTCCTCTTATCAATTCGTCGACAGCCTGTGGGTCGGCAACCTGTTGGGATCGGATGCGCTTGGAGCGGTTACCGTATCGACCACGATCAGCTTCGCCGTTCTGTCTTTTATTATCGGGATCAACAGCGCCACCCTTACCATCCTCTCGCAGCAGCGGGGAAGAAAAGATCATCAGGGACTGGTCCACTCGTTAAACGCTTTTGTATTTATTCTCGGGATTTTGACAATATGTCTCGGCTTCGCCGGTTATTTCGCCTCGTCTTCCATTCTTCGCCTGATGGGTACGCCGGAAGCGATTTTGCCGCTCGCCGCCTCCTATCTGAAAATCAACTTCGCCGGGATCATCTTCCTGTTCGGCTACAATTTTATCGGCACCGTTCTGAGGGCGCTAGGCGACAGCAAAACACCTGCCCGCTTCGTGCTGATGGCGGTAATCATCAACGCCGTGCTCGATCCGCTGATGATCCGCACCTTCGGACTCGGCATCGACGGAGCCGCCGCGGCAACGATCACTTCCCAAGGGTTGGCTTTTGTTTATGGCGTCGTTTATTCCTTGCTCAAAGGCAAGGTTCCCTTCAGCTTGCCCCGCGTTCCGGCAAAAAAGTATGCCAAAGCGGTGCTTAAACTAGGAATTCCCGGCGGTCTGCAAATGCTTGCCATCTCCAGCGGACTCGTCTTTATCATGGGCATTATCGCTTCCTTCGGGGCTAACGTAGTGGCCGGATTCGGCGCAACGCAGCGCCTTGACAATCTCATCATGCTGCCTGCGATGACAATCGGCTCGACGGTCAACAGCATGGCCGGGCAAAATATCGGAGCCGTTCTGTGGGAACGGGTCAAGACGATAGCCAAAACGGCCGGATGGTTCATCGTGATGTTAAACCTTGTGGTCAATACGATCGTTTACCTATGGGCCGAGCCTTTTATCCGCATGTTCGTAAGCGATCCGCAAACGATCCGCTTCGGAACGGATTATTTGCGGATCATCGTGTTCTTCTATCCTTTTCTCGGCATCAATTTCATCCTTAACGGCGTGATGCGCGCCTCCGGTGCGATGATCCCCGTGCTCGTGCTGAATCTCATCTCGTTCTGGGGACTGCGCTATCCGCTTACGGCGCTGTTCTCCCATTGGCTGGGGGCAAAAGGCATCGCTTTCGGCATCGGCTCAAGCTTTGTCGTCAGCAGCATCATAGCTTCTTCTTACTACGCCACGGGGAAATGGAAAAAGGCGAAAGTCTTTGACGAAGCGTAACATGGTTGCGGAAATTATGATATAAGTCTCTCCAGTCCAATTGCACTAATGAATAGTCGTTCTTTCTTATTGCCCAGCATTTTTTGTGTCCAATCTACAAAACCGCCATCCCCGATGTTGTACTCCTTCTCATTTATATTTGTCTTCAAGGTGAATTGCAGTCCCTTGTAATACCGGTTTTCCCTGTTTGGCTCACCGATGCTTATCGGAATATTCATCGAGAGTTCATCCCCATGGCCAATGATCCTTGAGACCAGTCCGGCAGCGTCTTTGTAACCGTCACGTTCACTAAAGACGATCTTAATTTCAGATCCGAAAAGCGTTTTGAAAATACTTTGGTAAACTTTTACATGTTCCCAAAATGATTGTTTCTCAAAGCTGTAGGAACCATGGTCGACTCCGGAAGTTACCATACAGAACAAATGGAAATGCGGCAGCATTCCCGGAGCATCTCCAAAAAATTGCGCACGGACATGCCGATGGGTTGTACAGAAACGAATGAAATCTTCTCTCTTGTTTTTATTCGCCTTAATTAAATCACTGATATGTAATGCCAAGAGATTAGCTGCATCTGATACAACCTCCGTTCCTCTAAGTGCCGAGATGACCTTGTTTTGATCAACTGTACCCACTACAGAAGTACAACCCGATGGCGCTACGGGTGACAATTGGGTGGGCGAACTGGAATGTTGCATTGCAATGTTCAAAACGTCCATCTCCAACTGCTTCAGCAGGAGCGATCGACCTTCGCCGGGTGTACAAAACGGTTTTCCCTGTATCTTTTAAGCAGATCATGGGGAGAGGTTGCTTTGGTTTTTTCGCTGAATACCTTTAAGAGAAGGGAATTCAAGTCGCTCCCGGATATCCCTTCGACTAACAGATTGATTAAATCAGGCTTATCAAGTTTTCGCAAAATTCTTTCGAGATCGGCTGTAGGTGCAGGTTCCATGCCATTCACCCTCCTGAGCATTTATCCATCATTCAAGTGGATCTCAGCAGCGCTGATGAATCCCTCTTTTGTTCATTGAATAATCGCACACTTTGTTTCCTCGTGTTGGTGATTTTTGGTTAATTATATTTGGAAAAATCGCTTTGGGTCAAGAGTCATCGCGAGGGTATATATGCTCTTAACGGCTTTACGTGCCGCCATGGTTAATTCTCAACGCTGCCATACATCACGACAATGTTTTTCGCCGTCTCCTGCAAGGATTTGCTCAGCTCTTGCCGTTCCAACACGCGAATTTTGGATCCGAAACCAAGCAGGATGTCGCGAGCCCGAATTGGGGCAAATACGCAGTAGAGCGGGGTTTTTAATTCGAAAAACTTGCAATCGGGCTAATAGGACGCGGTTGAAGCTTCCATGTTTCACCCGCGTCTTTTTTATGTTGAAAGTTACTTCAACCATTATTCTTTTAGAGCAAAGTTCCAAGCTGAAAAGAATTCTGCAACCGATGAAAATCTTTTGCCTCTCTCTTTTTCGACCGCCTTGACTGCCACTTCATAAAGTTCCCGTCCCGCATCCCATTTTGAAAATGAACGGTCCAGTTCACCGCCCAACAACCCAAATGCGATAGCCCCCATGTTAAACACATTTGTTCTTTCGTCTATCTCGGCACCCAACTCAAATTCTTCCGGAGACATAAACCTTGTTGAACCCCAAAGTCTCCCCATGGTATTCACAAAGGGTTTTTCCTTATATAAATCAATATCGCAAATTTTGGTGATATCCCTCTTGAAATCATATAAAATACTGCCGTCATAAAAATCAACCGCTACATAATGATGCTTTTCCACATGTACATGGAATTCAAATACAGCCTGCAGCGTTGCCAAGCGAAGCTTAACCGACAATTGCCGGTAGCGAAAATACGGGGAGTCGGGATGCTCATATTTATGTGGCGGCGGAAAATTCCAATGGGAGTGGAGACATTCGCCCTCAAACCATTCAAACACCAGCGCATATCCGTTGCCGATCTCAAAATGCTCCAATAAATCGATTAGATGCGGATGCTTTAAAGTTTCATAAAGCGATATGGAACGCTTTAATCTTGCGACGGCCTCTTCAGGCTTTCCCGTATATTCCAATGTCCTCGCTCCGGCGTATTTTACAAACTTTTTTAAACCCTTCTTTTCTATACCGAAGCTAATATTTCCCGAATCCTGCTGATCGAAAACACAGAACACCTCGCCAAGCTCTTCAAGCCATACAAAATCATGCTTCTCTTTCAAGCGGAATGACACGCTGCCTAAATTCATTTCTTGCGAATTGTCCATAAAAACCTCCCAGCTCAAATCAATATAATGAAACGCCATCACTGCCGTCTATGACACTATTCATTTGATGGCTTCCAGTCATATTCAATTAGTTTGGCTGTCCGGACCGCCCTCTCTTCTCCAAATATTTTGCTGACCACATACAAAGACATATCAATTCCCGCTGATATACCGGCAGACAAAATAATTTTCCCGTTGTCGATATAGTGTGCTTCTTCAATGATTTCGGCAGATTCGGGCATTACTTCTCTAAGCTCATTTACTGCAAGTCGGTTTGTAGTCAGTTTGAGCCCGTCCAATAAATGTGCTTTTGCCAGAATGAGCGCTCCTGTGCATACAGAGAGTACAAGTTCAGCTTTAGACGAGACTTCGCGAATCCAATCGGTCATCGTTTCATTGTTCATTACCTTGCGGGCCCCCCGCCCCCCAGGGACAATCAGAATGTCAATCGGCGGACAATTTCGAATGGAATAACTCGGGTTTATGCCAAGATTTCCCATTGCCATGACCGGTTGTTCTTGCTCTGCGACCGTAAAAACCTTAAAATCTCTGCTCATTCAGCTTCCGGCAATGAATACTTCGAATAGTCCTGTAAAATCCAACACCTCTACATGATCAAAAATCAAAATCGCCACATGCCTTGCCGTACGTGATTCATCCATGAACAAATCATCTCCCTAAAAAATAAAAAAGCATTCAGTCAATCGACCAAATACTTTGCCCAGGCGTACGGCGTTATGAATATGTGCTCCCCCATGGTTCTCCACGTATACGCCAGTTGCACATACTAAATATTTAATGCAATTATATTCTAGAAAGTGGAAATATACAACTTTAATTTACATTAATTTGTTCGATCAGGAAATTTTTTGTGCAATCAGCTTGGTCATGGCATGTTGATGAGGAATCCCCGACGAATGGCAATCAAATACGATTTCCGAATTGTCTTTGATAAGCCAGTCGTGATACTGTGCAAGCAATTGTCCGGAATACCACTTAAATGCATTAGGTTCCTTCTCAGGCGGGGGCGCTATAAAGGGTTTGGTTACAAATACATTCAGGGCATGAAGCCCATTTGGGTTGGTGAACTGTTTGTAATTGCTGAATAGTTCATCACGGTACTCGGGTTTTATATAGTTTAAAACGCCGCTTGAATAGATGACGTCGAAATGGGAATCCAAGCGAAAATCCAAAATATCTGCTTTAAATACGTTTACATGAACGCCTATTTGATCTGCGAGCCTTTTGGTCTTTTCAATACCGGCATCGGATATATCGAATGCCGTGACATCATATCCATTTCTGGCGAAAAACACGGAATCTTTCCCCTCGCCGCAACCAATATCCAGCAATTTTAGATGTTTAATTGGCGGCATGAACTGCAGGAGTTGATAGCATGCCGAATTCGGTTCAATCCCCCAATAATACTCCGGTATTTTGTATTCATCCTCATAAATGGACACCTGTTCATCTTGCGATACATACCCGAAAAGTTTGTCGATGCTGACGCCCAAAACTTTCGATAACCCGGGCAACAAAGATTGATCTGGCATTGTTTGGGCATTTTCCCACTTTGAAATGGCTTGAAAACTTAGCCTGAGTTTTTTTGCAAGTTCTTCTTGCGTCAATCCTTTTTCTTTTCGGTATCTGCTTATGTTTCTTGCCAATTTCTCTTTCATCATTTTTCACGCTCCTTATTTAATACCAATTGTATTGATGTAATCTGGAATGAACAATAACCGCTTGCTTGAGTTTTTTTAATATTCAACCCACAGTTGAACAACCAACTCGTATAATTTGGAATGCCTGCGGTATTCGTCAAGCAATGAAAAATCGAATGCGGTCACCGTTATTGAAAGATGCCCATAGCCGTAAAAGCCTTGGTAATCGAACCGATTCAATTGTTTAATTATACTCATTGATCGGTTCCTCCTCAGATTTCAGAGGAACGCCGATAATCGGTTATTATGGAGAAATGATTTTCCATTATTAAAAAATGCGGAGCACCCCTCTATGGGCACTCCGCATGGAATTGTGGTAACTGTATTATCCTGCGTTCCCTGTAATGGTTAAAATAGGCACACTTCTCCCGTGATTGAACAGACATTCAATGAAAAAATGTGCTATTCGATTGCTTAACCATTACAAGTAAGCTGGCAAAACGGATTTCCACCTTTCAAATTCTCCTGCTTCCCATCTTTAACAGGAGGAAATTCAATGTCAATGATTAAAAGCATGTCTTTCTGCCGGATGCCACCAAACTGTGCAGGCCCATGCCGCACACCGAAGGCTCGGAGTCGAATTGATAACAGCGCTCAAGGAAGGGAGCGCGATACGCTTCGGAATACAGCAGCTTTCGCAAGATTTCGCCTGGCAACGCACGTGCCAATGCGCCGGGTCCGGCCAGCCGGATCTCATGGAGTCCGCTGTTTTGCAAGATTGCCGCAAGCTCTTCAGGACGGAACAAATAAGTCACCGGCCACGGTGTTTCGCCACTTGTCATTTGCATATAAACCTCATCCGGATTCGCAAATAATCCGTCATGCCATAGACGATCCGCAGCTCCGAAGTCGGGCCTCCACTTATCCCGTTGTTCCCAATCCCGCATATACCACTGCACCGCACCGTCCGGATTATGTTCATCGACAAGAAACGGTTTTTTCCCTGCAGGGTAAAACTGGTTGGGATAAGATCCAAGTCTGCTTGAAACGCAAAGCACCACACTTCTCGCTGCTATTCGCACCAACTCGGCAATGACTTCATTCTGCTTGGGATAGGTGTACGAAATCGGAGCATCCAGCGACAAAACAAGATCAAATTGCCCTTCTGCAAATGCCGACAAGTCCGTTATCCGCCCATGAACAAACGTAATCCAATCAGATATGCCCAATGCTATAGCTTGTTCTCGAGCTTTTTCTAGCATGGGCATGGAAATATCAAGATGGGTCACCTTATACCCCAAATTCGCAAGCCATAGGGAAAACCGTCCTGTTCCGCCTCCGGCATCCAAAACGGTAGAAACGCCGTCAAGCCGACATTCAATCTCCCGTTCCAAATGGGCATGCAGGATTTGATCGTCCATAAACAAGCGTTCGCGATTCAACTCCTCATCCGGCTTTTGCGGCAAGCTCCAAAATTTCTCTGAAATGCTTTCATAATCGCGATTCATGTACTTCATCCTCTCTCATAATTAAAATAAAAAGACCGCAGAAAACCAGGGACTTGATAATTTCAAGTCGCCTGGCGCCTGCGGCCCCAAACGGTAGGCATCCGATCAGCGGATGCATCCGGCTATTACCGAACTAACATGTACCCATTATACAATCGATTTTCCGGTACATCAACAAAAAAACAAGACGTTTCACTTTTGATCCCAATTCCCCCAAAAGTGATCTAAATCACTTCGTTCACAAAATGTTCATGATTTAATTAGGGTGCGCAACAAAAAAGGAGGGGCTGAAATGCTTGCATGGATATCCTCTACAAAGGAATATGATTGGATCCTGTCCGTCTTTTTCCCCTGGCTGATTGTGATGTTCATTTGCGGATGGGCGCTCTTGATCGTGCAGATCAAGATGAGCAGACCGGATTGCATCATCCGCAAGACGATAGAAAAAACCGGGAATGAGGAGCCTCCTCCCCCATCCCGGTTATATGCAAAGTCTGACTATCCGGCAATTAATCCTCTTCTACGCCATGCGGATGGCGCCAAAACGGCCACCAGTTATTCTTCCCGAACAAGCGGACCATAACGGGCACGAACAACGGCAGGATGAGGAAGGCATACAGCAGCAGTCCGCTCAATACCGTAGTGGCGATTTGCAGCAGCGACTGCACACCGGAAGGCAGCATGGCCGCAAACGTGCCGGCAAGAATGATCGCCGCCGAGAAAATCACCGTCCCCATATTTTTCATTGAAATCAGGATCGCTTCTTTTACCGATTCCCCGCGGTGTTCGTTGAAACGGTCCATCAGGAAGATGCTGTAATCGACGCCCAGCGCCATCAGGATTACGAAGCTGAAAAACGGAATCGTCCAGTTGATCCCCGGATTTCCATATAGATTCACGAAGATGATTTGATTGATCGCAAGCGCGGAAAAGTAACTCAGCGCCAGTCCGCCAATCAAATACAGCGGCATGATCAAGGAACGGAGCAGCACGATCATGATAAGCAAAATCGCGATCAGCATAAGCGTCACCGTCCGCTTGTAATCCGAATCGGAAATCGAACGCAAGTCTGCATAGATGCCGGATACGCCATTGATTCCGAATGCGTCCGAGGCAAATGCCGTTCCTTTGATCGAGCGCGCCACGGCGTCATGGATCTTCTGCACCGTATCAAGCGATGCTTGCGAATACGGATTCGTCTTTAGAATCACATCGAAAGTTGTCACCTTGCGGTCATCGGACATATACGTGTTCAACACGGTTTTGAAGTCTTCGTTCTGCATCGCTTCCGCCGGTACGTACCAGCCTGCCGCATTGGCTTGATCGTTTTGGGAAATGCCCGATAAATAATCCCTCGCATCGCCGATCCCTTTCTGCACTTTACCCAGCCCATCGACACTGCTGGACAGACCGTCGTTCAGCTGCTTGATCTGATCCGTCAAAGAGGCGAAGCCGTCCTTAAGCTGCTGCTGCCCTCCGGCGATTTTACCGAGCCCGCCGATCATTCCCGGCATTTGCGCGGTAATTTTGCTTTGTCCGCTGGATGCCTGATTAAGTCCAGCGGCAAGCTTTGCAATTCCGGCGTTTACTTTAGCCAATCCGTCCGTCAGCTTCTGTTGGCCGTCGATCAGCGATTTGAAACCTCTGCTCGCTTGCGTCATCGAATCGGACAGGCCGTTCAGCTTGTCGTTGATCGCAGCCAAGCCGCTTGTAAGCTGGCCGACTCCTTGCTGCGTTTTGGCAAGCGTGCCTTGGATCGTCAGAAAATCCTTGTCGTTTTTCAATTGCGGATACTTTTGCTGCAGATTGCTCAAATTCGGATTTAAAGATTGCAGCGCCTGCTGTACGCCGGCGAGATTATTGCGGATGCTTTCGTACTGCAGACTCAGCTGCTGCAGACCGGCACCCATCTGCTGATAGCTCTGCGAGAGCTGCTTGCTCGCTTCCAGCAGTTTGGACGAGCTGTCGTGGATTTGCGACATCGATTGATGCAGCTGTGCGGCTCCCGTTGAACCTTGCTCGATTCCGTTCTGAATCGATGCGAGTCCTTTCTGAAGCGAAGCCATGCCCTGTTCGATTTGCTTGGTGCCGCTCACAAGCTGACCGATTTGCTTCACGGAATCGTTCATTTTGGGCATTGATGCAGTGAGCGAGCCATTCGCCGAGGAAAGGCCGTCGCGCACTTTTTGAATGCCTTCCTGCCCCTGGCCGAGCCCCTCGTTCAGCGATTGCATCTGCGAAGATACGGAGAAATCCTTAACCTCGACGCCAAGCGGGCGGGATGCGCTCCGCACCTTGGAAACATTGTCCACTTGGGCAATCTCTCTGCTGATTTTCTCGATGATCGCCAGCGATTGCGGATTATCCATCGCTTGATCATGCTTCAACACGATCGTGGTCGGCATCGCCTCGCCGGGATTGAAGCTTTTGGAAATGATATTGAAGCCCTTGACCGAATCGTAGCTGTCATTGATTTCGTTCATCGAATCAAAGGATAATTTGCCGTTATAGGTAAGCATTAACGGGATGATGATCACGGCGACCAGCACAAGCGCCATCAGCGGACGGGAAAGCGCAAAGCTGCCGGCCATCCCCCAAATCTTGCTCTGCTTGTGCTCCAGCGATCCCCGCACGGGCCAGAACAGGCCTTTGCCCAATACCTTCATGAAAAAGGGCACGATCGTCACCAACGCGATCATCAGTACGAAAACCCCTACCGCCACCGCCACCGCCGACTGGTATAAATTGAATTTGGCCAGACCGATCGAAGCGAAGCCGGCAAATGCGGCAAGACCGCTGAACGCCACCGTTTTTCCCGCTGTGCGGTACGTATCGATGATCGCTTCGTTGACTTTGTCGTGCCGCGCCAATTCCTCTTTAAAGCGGCTGAGCAGAAGAATGCAGTAATCCGTGCCGATCCCGAAAAGAATGGCAACCATGAAAATCTGCGAAAATGTCGAGAGCGGAAAATGGAAAGCTTTAACCAAATAAGCGACAATCGAGCTGCTCGCCATATAGGTAACCCCTACCGTCAGCAGCGGAATAAACGGAGTAACCGGCGAGCGGAAAACAAGAATCAGCACGATCAGAATAAATACAACCGTGATCCATTCCGTTTTCTTCAAGCCGCTTTCAGAGGATTGCACGACATCCTCATTGATCAGATCGCTGCCGGTGTAATAGTGCTCCACAGGAATGTCTGCGATGGCGTCCACAAGCTTTTGCTTGATCTGTTTGATTTCACGGTTGTCATGCGCAACATTGACCAGGGTGAGAACCGTTTTGTGGTCGGTTGATATCAACTGATCCTTCAACTGCTCGTTGTTTAAATAAGAGGTGACACTGGAGATGCCCAATTGCGATTTTTGCCCAACCAGACGGTAGATTGCCTTTTCGACGGCATTCATGTCATCCGTTGTGAGCCCCTTTTCGTTATGGAATACCAGCACCATCGACATCGTTCCCGCCTTATTGCCGTTTCCTTGTTTTCGCAGCTCTGAGG